>NZ_JBSMDE010000128.1:0-29196 GCF_056497305.1 Caldithrix sp.
CGGGTCTGTTTCCGAAACTGACAGACCAGGAACAGGAGACAATCGCCTTTTACCTGAACCATTTCTCCATGGAAGATTACCTGCGCATTAAAGAAATCGAAAAAACGCTGAACCACGATGTTAAATCCTGCGAGGTCTTTTTGCGCCAGAAACTCGGGCTGCGCAATCCGAACATGATTCACTTTGGCCTGACCTCAGAAGACGTAAACAACCTGGCCTACTCTCTGCTTTTGCGCGATTATTTGGACAAGGAGCAGTTACCGCTGCTTGAGCAACTCATGCGGCAATTACTGATCTTTGTCAGGAGCTGGAAGGATGTGCCCTTTCCGGCCCGTACGCACGGCCAGATGGCCTCGCCCAGCACAGCGGGCAAGGAATTGGCTGTCTTTCTGAATCGCCTGTTGCGCGTTTACAAAGAGCTTAAGGCCTTCCGTTTTCCGGCGAAATTAAACGGCGCCACTGGTAACTTTTCGGCTTTTAAGGCTGCCTTTCCCAGGTACGATTGGCTCCGCTTTTCGCGTCAATTTCTGCAGGAGTTAGGATTTGAAGCCAATCTGGTCACCACACAGATCGAAGATCATGATGGCTGGGCGCGCTATCTGAACCTGACCAAGTTGCTGAACAACATTGTGCTGGATCTGGACCGCGACATGTGGCTCTACCTCACTCTGGGCTATTTTGTGCTGGAGACCGATCCCGGCGCTGTGGGTTCTTCGACCATGCCACACAAGGTTAATCCTATTAACTTTGAAAACAGCGAAGGCAATTTACAGCTGGCTGTGGCTCTGATCAACGGCATTGTGGACAAGTTGGGGCAATCGCGTCTGCAACGCGATCTTTCGGATAGTACGGTAACGCGCAATTTAGGCGTGGCTCTGGCGCACGGACATCTGGCATTGACGGAAACCCTGCGAGGCTTGAGCCGCCTGCAGGTCAACCGGGCCTTTTGTTGGAGCGAACTGGAACGCCATCCTGAACTGCTGGCCGAACCCATTCAAACCATCCTGCGCCGGGAAGGCTTAGAAGATCCCTACAATCTGTTGAAAGAGATGACGCGCGGTCGGCAAATCACGGCAGAGGATTGGTCGCGTTTTATTGAAAATCTGGAGGTAGATCAAAAAGTTAAGCAGGAGTTGTTGAACTTAAAAGTCTCCAGCTACATCGGAGAAGCAGAGCGCATTTGCCATCTGGTAATTGAGGCGGTGGAGCAGGAACTGGAGTGAGAACCCGTGCGGGCCAGCCGCCTGCCATTCCGAGTCCCGATCTGGGCGGACATGGAATCCTTTACACCCAGAACTGTCATTCTGAGTCCCGATTCATCGGGAGGAAGAATCCCTTTCACTGGCAGACAATTGCCAAACACACCGTAACTCGAGCTTCAGCTCGAGACCTTTGCACGGTAGAAGCGATATCTCTCCGCTCTGTCCCGAGGCAGTCGGGGCATCGGTCGAGTGTAAGCTTCAAACGCAGACCTCTAAGCAGAGCCTTGTAAGCCCCTGGCAAAATATCTCTTTGGCTTGCCCCTGTTTTCCTGTAACCTGACGGCGATTTTTACACCAAATAAGAAAAATATTTTGAATTTTAAATTTAAATTTATAGTATGAGCTATAACATATTGATCCCTAATACAGGAGGCATCCTATGGAAAAGCGCGTCAAATTTTCAATCTGGTATTATCTGTTCATTATTGGTTTGATCCTTGTTTTTGATTTTTTGTTTTTTTCCGGCCCCAAGGTTCAGGAAATTTCTTACAAACAATTTCGGGATTACCTGGCCCAGGGAAAGATTGAAAGTGTCGTACTAACCACCGACAAAATTTACGGATTGCTCAAAAGTGAAGATAGTTTAAAAACGAAAGAAGGAGAAACATTTAAGCCTGCTTTAAAACATACGCCCTGGCATTTAAATCTGGAAAAATATGCCCAGGAATACGAACAACAGGTAAAACGCCAATTTATTGTGATTCGTGTAGAAGACAAAAATTTGATTGAAGACCTGCAGGCTGCTGGAGTCGATTATCGGGGCAAGCTGTCCAGTGATTGGTTTACCAATTTTTTGTTAAATTGGATTATTCCCTTTGGCATTCTGTTTTTGATCTGGGGCTATGCCTTTAGCCGAATGGGCAAGGGGCCTGGCGTTTTAAACATTGGCAAGAGCAAAGCTAAAATTTACGAATTTGATCCTGATAAGCGCATTACATTCAAGGATGTGGCCGGCATTGACGAAGCCGTGGAAGAGGTAAAGGAAGTGGTGCATTTTCTTAAAGAGCCTGAGAAATACACGCGTCTGGGGGCCCGATTGCCTAAAGGGATTTTACTGGTCGGCCCTCCTGGAACAGGTAAAACCCTGCTGGCTCGCGCCGTAGCCGGTGAGGCTGGAGTTCCCTTTTTCAGCATGAGCGGCTCGGATTTTGTGGAAATGTTTGTGGGAGTTGGCGCAGCCCGAGTACGTGATCTGTTTAATGAAGCCAGGGCCAAAGCCCCCTGCATTATCTTTATTGATGAATTAGATGCTATTGGCAAGAGTCGGGCCGGTAAAATAGCCGTTAGCGGCGGTTACGATGAACGGGAAAATACTCTGAACCAGTTATTGATCGAAATGGATGGTTTTGATCCCAAGAGCGGTATTGTCATCATGGGCGCCACCAACCGTCCGGAAATTCTTGATCCGGCCTTGCTGCGTCCGGGCCGTTTTGATCGCCAGATTCTGGTGGATCGCCCGGACTTCAAGGGTCGCGTCGATATTCTGAAGGTACATACGCGAAATCTGATCATGGCCGACGATGTTGACCTGGAGCAGATCGCCGCCATGACAACGGGATTTGTTGGGGCTGATCTGGCCAATCTGTGCAATGAAGCCGCTCTGATGGCCTCGCGTAAGGGACGGGACAAAGTAACCATGGAAGACTTTCATGAAGCATTCGAACGCGTGGTTGCCGGCCTGGAAAAGAAAAACCGGGTGATTAATGAACAGGAGCGCAAAATCGTCGCCTACCACGAATCCGGCCATGCCATTGTTGGCTACTTAACGCCAGGCGCCGAACGCGTACAAAAGGTCTCCATTGTGCCGCGCGGTTTAGGCGCGCTGGGGTACACCCTGCAAACGCCCACGGAAGACCGCTTTTTAATGTCCAGACAGGAATTATTGGGAAAAATCAAAGGACTACTTGGAGGTCGGGCCGCCGAAGAGATCGTGTTTGGCGAAATCTCTACCGGCGCTTCGAATGATCTGGAACGGGCTACCAAAATTGCACGCAGCATGATTGTGGTTTATGGAATGAGTAAACGGTTGCCCAATATCTCCTTGGTACAGAATACCGCCGGTCAGTTTTTGGGTCAGGGACCCGATTTGAGCCCGCATTCGGAAAAAGTGGAACAGATGATCGACGAAGAAGTGCTGGAAATTATTGATCAGTGTTACAAAGAAGACCTTGAACTTTTAAAGCAAAAACGCGATCAGTTGGAAGCCATGGCCCAACGTTTGCTGGAAAAAGAAAATATTGATGCCAAAGATGTAGAAGAGATCATGAAGAGCAGGTAACAGGGGGTGGACTTTTACCTGACGGCTACGAGTCCTCACTCATTGTCATTTCGACCTATGCCCCGCTCTGGCGGGTCAAATCGAAGAAGGTGTAAGGGCGAAAGCATTTTAATAAAGATGGTTCCATTTAGCGCGACCTCTGTGTTTACGAGTTAAGCAAAACTTTGCAAAAAATGCTTCGCCTTTACAAAGGTCTCGAGCTGAAGCTCGAGTTGCGAAGCGAGCGACAGGCGGCACGAGCAACCACTTCTCAGGCACAATTCGACGTTTGACAAAAGTTCGAATTTGGCTGTGCACGAGGCTCTTTTTGGGTAATTCGAAATTTGGACAGGGAGAGTCGCAAAGTAGGTTAGCGAGAAGCCGCTACACGGCGGCCCGAAGCATCGCGATGGGCCATGCCCAGCTCGCTCACCTCTTTCAGATCATTTTGATTGAGCACCGGCCCTTCCACACAAAGACGCACCCCGGAATCGTCTAACACGCACTGGCCACAAATACCAATGCCGCACTTCATGTAGCGCTCCATGCAAAACTCGTAGGGAATATCCAGTGGGTCAATTAATTCCTTAACTTTAACAAACATGATTTCCGGTCCGGCCGCGTAAATGAATTTTATGTTTTCTTTCCTGATGATTTCGATTAGATCATCGGTTACCAGGCCCTTTTTGCCGGCCGAACCATCATCGGTGGTAACATAGCAATGGGCGGAACGTTTTTTAAAATCGTCCAGAAAGATCAGTTCATAGTCCCGGGCCGCCCCCAGCAAACTGACAAAGCGCCTGCCTTGCTGCGATAGTTCATGGGCCAGAATGCGCAGGGGCGCTATGCCAATTCCGCCGCCAATCAGCAGAGCGTTGTCATGATGCGTAAAACCACGGCCGAACGGCCCGCGAATTCCCAGCCGATCTCCTGTATTCAATTCCATCAGCGCGCTGGAAAAGGGCCCGTAGGCCTTAACCGAAATTTCCAGCCAGTCCTCACCCAAAGCCGAAACAGAGTACGGTTTTTCATCCACGCCCGGCAGCCAGACATTGACAAACTGTCCGGCACAGACATCGATCATGCGTTCAAAATAAAAGCTCTTTACGCCCGGGCCGTGTTCCACAATCTTTTGAATGGGAAAGGTTTGCATCAAATCACTCATGGGCCAGACCTCGAATATCTTCAACTGAATGGAATTCGTGCTTTTGCAGGTAAGCGTCAATACCAGCGGCTACTTTCTGAAACACATCGATTCCCTGGTAGTACACGGCCGTGCCAATGCCGATCAGAGTGGCGCCGGCCAGCAATAACTGAATGGCATCTTCGGGCTGGGTTACGCCGCCGGTGCCAATAATGGGCAGGTTGACCGAACGGTACACCTCGTAAACCGATTTTACCGCAATGGGTAGAATGGCCGGGCCCGAAACCCCTCCGGTTCGGTTGGAAAGCACCGGTTTGCGCACTTCAATATCTATGAGCATGCCCGGACCGACGGTGTTAATGGCCGTAATGGCGTCCGCGCCATGATCCTGACAAACCTTTGCCAGGCGGCCGATACCCGGCCCGTGAGGGCCGAGCTTAATGGAAACGGGAATATGGCCCGCGTGCTTCTTTACAATCGCCGTTACCTTAGCGGTGTCTTCCAGACTATCTCCAAAGGGCTGACCAAATTCCGAATGGACATTGGGACAGGAGACATTCACCTCGATTAAATCCGGTTCGGCTTCCACAGTGCGTTGCGTGACCTCGGCAAACTCATCGATGGTTCGCCCAAAAATGGAAGCAAAAATTGGAGCTGAAGAACGCGCTTTAAATTTGCGAATCTCCTGAACCATTTCATCGATGCCCGGATTGGAAAGCCCGACGGCATTGAGCAAACCGTGACGAAAGGGAATGATGCTCGGATTCCTGTGTCCCTTGCGCCACTCTTTGTTAAAGGATTTGGTGGTTACCGCTCCGGCGCCGCCCACTTCAATCACGCGATGCATGGAAGAAGCGGTCAAGCCTAAAATGCCGGAAGCCAGCACCGTAGGGTTCTTTAATGTTAGATTTAAAAATCGTACCTGGCTCATCGTGCTTCTCACCGGATGATTGGTTCCAGTTCAGAGAGATCGAAAATGCGTTCGCAGTAGGCGCATTTCACCTGTTTGGATTCGGCATCCACCGCTTCGAATAGGGTTTCGCTCTCTTTTTCCAGATTGGTAATGCAATTGGGATTTTTACACAGCAATAAATTTTTGATGACTTTGGGCGCCTGAACAACGACCTTGCTGTACACCTTGTAATCTTTAATCGCCTTAATGGTAACACCCGGCACCACTATGGAGATGTGCTGAATGATTTCCGGCGCCAGAAAATCGAGTTGCAGTTTAATCAGATCTTTACGGCCCATCTTCTGGCTGTCGTAATTGATGCCCAGTGTTACGGGCACATCTTTCATTTCTTCATAACGGGCAATGATTTCCAGGATTTTGACGCCATCGCCGGCTGGAATGTGATCAATCACAATACCCGATTTGATTTTAGGGATCATCAACATCGTTTCATTTTTTTGGCTCATAACTCAACTCCCAGATGTTTCAATAAAATGGCCTGGCGCATGATTACGCCATTACGCGCCTGCGGGAAATAACCTGCGTACTTTGTTTTATCCACATCGTAGGCAATTTCGTTTACGCGGGGCAGAGGATGCAACACACGCAAATGGGAACGTGCGCCTTCCAACATGGCCGCCGTCAGGCGATACGAATCTTTAACCTTTTCATATTCCAGCAGGTCCGGAAAACGCTCGCGCTGGATGCGCGTCATGTACAACACATCGCATTTGGTAATCACTTCTTCCAGATGATTGGTTTCGTAAAATTTAAACTTTTCCGGTTCATCGCTCATTTTAAAATAGGACGGTAAACGGAGCGACTCGGGCGCTACCAGGTAATATTCGCTTACTCCGAACTTCATCAGGGCCCGAAACAATGAATGGACGGTGCGCGAGTATTTCAGATCGCCCACAAAGGCTACCGTAATATTTCTGATTTTGCCCAGGTCTTTTTCGATGGTGTACAGATCAAGTAAGGTTTGTGTGGGATGCTGATTGGAACCATCGCCGGCATTGATGACCGGCAAGGCTGTGGATTGGGCAGCCATGCGCGCCGTACCTTCACCAGGATGGCGAATGACCATGATGTCGCAGTAATTCTCCACAGTGTGGATGGTGTCCACAAACGATTCGCCTTTGGAAACCGATGTGGCTGATTGTTCGGCAAAACCGATAACGCTGCCTCCCAGGCGGTGCATGGCAGATTCAAAGCTCAGGCGCGTGCGCGTGCTCGGCTCGAAAAACATGGCGGCCATAATTTTGCCGGGCAACAAGCGCACACGTTTTTCGGCCGGCATCTGCTCCACCTCATGGGCTAAAGCCAGATACTCTTTAACTTCGTCTACCGTAAGGTCTTCCATTGAAATAAGGTCTTTTTTCATTTTAACCCTCAAGTTTGATTCGCACTTTATGTTTTAATATTTTAACAAGGAAATCCAGGAAGACGCAAAGCCCCCAAATACATTTAAAAGGCTATTCTTTGCACGTTCTACACTTTGTTTAATCCATTTTCAAGGCTTGTTGCACCTCGTCCAGATATTTCAATGGTTGCTCTGCGCCCAACAGGGCCCGCCCTACAATCAGATAATGGGTTCGAATAAAATCGAATTGCGCCGGATTGCCGCCTTGCTTTCCAAAGCCGGGCGAATAGAATACCGCCTGTTGGGCATCCGGCATTTGTGCTACGATTTCGCGGGCGGCTTCTGGTTTGGTCAGGGGTACCACAAAACGGGTGACGCCCAGTGCGGCCGCACGTTTGTAAATATCCAGCAGGGCAGCATCATCCAGATAGCCTCCTTCTGAAACACGGTATTTAGGATGGGTCATTACCCCGCCAACAATGACCGTTAAGTTCTTTTCCTGCAGCGCTTTTACCCAGGCCTCCAGGGTGGCCGGACCAGCCTGAGGGAACAGAATCACCTCATCCAGAGCGCAGCGTTTCATGAGTTCTGCAAAACGCTGGCCCATGTCCGGAATATCCGTGGCCGCTTTTTGATGATCATAAATGATGGGTTTATCCGAAAATTGGCGGATCGTTTCCACGACCCCGGGCAGACCGTGTGTCAATCCGGCAAGGAAACCCAATTTGTAGCCATAAATCAGTTCATGGCCATCAATTTCTTCTACTAAATTTTCAATGCGCTGCAGATCGTCGGTGTCTAAGGCTGGAATTAATTTGCGTATTTTCACCTGTTAAGCTCCTTGGTAAAATCGTTCCAACAGTTCAAAGCGCTGGTCATTTCTTTGTTTCAGGTAATGAATGATATCCTGCAAGGAGATGATCGATTCCAGTGGTACGTTGGGCAATTCTCCTTGCTGATGTTGCGTGCGGCGATCGACCGTGACCAGAATACCTTCAATCGTGGTCTGAAAATGTTGTTTCAGCAGGTCGATGGCCTCTATTTTGGTTCCACCGGTAGTTAAAACATCGTCGATTATCAGAACATGGTCCTCAGGTTGCGGCTGGTAGCCCACAAATATTCCGCCTTCGCCATGTTGTTTGGCTTCTTTACGGCTGTAAAAGGTTTGCAGATTTTTCTGAAAGAGTTCGTAATAGGCCACAACCGTCGCAGTGGCCAGAGAGATTCCTTTGTAGGGCGGGCCGTAGAGCACTGTTGTTTGTGGGAATTTGTCATGAATCTTTTGCGCCAGGGCCTGGCCCAGGGTGCGATAAGCGCTTCCGGAATGGATATCGCCCAAATTAATAAAAAAGGGCGACTTAAGGCCCGATTTGAGCGTAAACTCCCCGAAGCGCAGGGCCTTTTGTTCGATCAGGAAATCGATAAATTGTTCTGCGGCCAGATCCGTCTGCTTAGACGGCCATCCCTTTGGTGTCATTGACAAATTTTCCTTTCTGATATTTAACAATGCCGTTTACCATGGTCAGTTCAACCTTCCAGCGAAAATCAAAGTCTTCGTAAAGATTAAGACCGCTCCTGGTAATAACCGGCTCATCATGAGGTCCGTGGTCATAACGTTTTACCATGACCAGATCGGCCCAGTTGCCTTCTTTAATCCCATCTCGTTCTCGGATACCATAACACTCTGCACTGGCCCGGGCAATCAGACTGTTGAGCTGGCTCCATTGAATCACACCGGCGGCGATCAGATGCAACAACTGGGGCATCAACCACTCGATAGCAGCTATTCCCGAAGGTGGATTTGGACTCTGTTTTTCCGAAAGCGTGTGGGGAGCATGATCTGTGCCGAAAAAGTCAATGATGCCTGTAGTCAGCCCCTCCAGCAAAGCCTGCTGATCGTCTCCGGAGCGGATGGGGGGATTAACCTGCATGACCGCGCCCCGTTTCAAATAGTCCTCCTGCGTAAAAAACAGATAGTGCGGACAGGTTTCGCCCCACACGTCAAACCCTTCGGCCTTCATTCTCCTAAGCCAGTGCACCTCGTCTCGCGTATTCATATGACAAATGACCACACGTGGCCTTTTTGCTTCATCAATCTTTTTTAAAGTTTTTTCGATTTTTTGAAGAGCGCCAACCACGGCCGCCCGCGGTCGCCATTCATGGTGGGGGAGCTCGTCTTTTTTTTCGGTTAAAAAATAACTCTCGTCTTCGGCGTGGATGGAAACCGTAGCATAGTGCTCAAACAATTGCTGAAGAACAGACTCATCGGTAATGGCCGGTAAGGCCGAGGACTTTGCCATGTAGATTTTTACGGATTTTACAAGATCGTCGGTTTCCAGGCAGCGGCCTTTTACGGCGTGTAACATGATTCCCCAATTAATCAGCGATTTGGCCATAAACCGTTTTCGTTTCTCCAGCGCTCGCCGCTGGTTGGTCGTAGGAGGTTTGTTGTTGGGCATATCGATTACGGTAGTTACACCGCCTTTTAGCGCTGCCCGCGAAGCATTAGCAATTCCTTCTTTGTACATCTGTCCGGGTTCGCGAAAATGGACGTGGGGATCGATGGCTCCGGGCAAAATAACACAGCCTCGCGCGTCCAGGGTGTTAACGCTTTTGGGAGGATTGAATGAACGACCCAGAGAAACGATACGTCCCTGCTCAATTTCGATGTGCCCCTCTTCAAAATAGCCTTCGGTTGTTAACCAGCGGGCATTTTTAATGATCATGACTTAATCCTGTTGATTTTTTCTTTTCATTCGGCACGGGCCAAATTGATTGTCATTTCGACCGATGCTCCGACGCAGTCGGGGCAGAGCAGAGAAATCTATCATCGCTCTTGCCACATCTCCACCGTTCTCAAACGCGGTTTGACTCCAGCTTTTCCTTTTCAATGGCTTCCAGAACTTCTTCCCCCACGCCGGTCGGGTACCGACCTGAAAAACAGGCGTGACAGATCGGTAAATTTTTGTACAAATCGATCAGGTCTTCCAGGTCCTGGTAAATCACCACATCGGCGCCCAGATACTGACGGATTTCATCCACTGTGTAGTGCGAAGCGAGAATCTCTCGTTTAACCGACATATCTATGCCGTAAATGCATGGATGTTTAACCGGAGGGGACGCGGAAATAAAATAGACTTCGTTAGCTCCAGCAGAGCGCAACATTTCTACAATGCGTTTGGAGGTTGTTCCGCGAACAATGGAGTCGTCGACTACGGCTACCTTTTTGTCTTTTACAATATCGCGAATGGGATTCAGTTTGCGGCGTACCATCTGCTCCCGTTCCTTCTGGCCCGGTGTAATAAAGGTGCGCCCCATGTGGTGATTTTTGGCCAGCCCGCGACGATAAGGGATTCCCAGCTCTTCGGCTATGGCTGAAGCAAAGAAGTAAGCCGAATTGGGCACATCGATGATGATGTCCGGTTTCAAGCCGCTCTCTTTGATCTTGTGGGCCAGGCGCTGGCCCATGCGCACGCGTTCCGAGGCCACCAGACGGTCGTGGATAATGGAGTCTTCGCGGGCGAAGTAGATGTACTCAAACACGCAAAACGCCTGACGTTGGGTCAGTCCAATTTTGGTGTGAATTTTACGCTCTTCATCGATGAACACCATTTCGCCTGGCTGTAAATCACGCATTTTTTCATAGCCCAGGAAATCAAAGGTGGTGCTTTCCGAAGCAAAGGCGTAGATCACTCCTTTATCGGTAAATTTTCTTCCCATGACCAGCGGTCTGATGCCAAAAGGATCGGTAAAGGCCAAAAGGCCCTTGTTGGCAATGATGGTAATGGCCGAATAAGCGCCCTGCACAATCTGTTGCACGCCCTGCACTGAGTCGAAGATATCATCCACTGTTAAGTTGCGTAAATCTTTTTGTTCCAGTTGCGTGGCCAGGGTGTACAAAATGAGAGCGACATCGTTGGAAGTATCCAGCAGACGGTGGTGCTCCTCATATAGCTTGTGTCGTAATTCGTTAAAATTGACCACATTGCCATTGTGAACCATGGCCAGGCCGTAGGGGTAATTGACGGCGATGGGTTGGGCATCCACGGCTTCGGTGGAACCGATGGTGGAGTAGCGTACGTGCCCCAATCCGATTTCTCCTTTAAAGCGCTCCAGGGGTAGATTTTTGAACACCGTGCTCACCGACCCATTGCCCTTGTGCATCTTGAACGAGCCATTGAAAACGACCAGACCGGCAGAATCCTGCCCACGGTGTTGTAGAGTTTCCAAACCGTTGATGATATCGGCGGCTACATCTTTGTAGCCGTAAACGCCAATCACGCCACACATTGTATCTGTTTACTCCTTTGTTTGTCGATTAAATTCTCCGCTAAAAACTTTTTTCAGAGCCTGGCTGTAAAATTCGTGTTCGGCCTGTAAGCCGCGTTGTTCAACCTCTTGCAGGGTGCTGGCTCCGCGTAAATCCACCGAACGCTGGGCAATGATCGGCCCTGTATCTACGCCTTCGTCCACAAAATGCACGGTAATTTTGGTTTCCGCAAGTTTATTTTCGAAGGCCCATTCGTAACCGCCCACGCCCTTAAATTGTCGGGTATCGGCCGGATGAATGTTGATAATGCGGTTCCTGTAAGCGCGTACAAACAGCGGACTGAGAATGCGCATGAATCCGGCCAGGACAATGTAATCAACCTGGTACGGTTTTAAAAGATCAATGACCTGCTGTTCAAATTCGTTTCTGCTCTTGCCCTTTGAAGGAATGACGGCTGTAGGGAGGCCAAAACTTTGAGCCACCTTCAGGCCTTCGGCCTCCGGTTTGTTCGAAAAAACCAGCACCACCTGACAGACCTTTTTTAAAATGCCGTCTTTCACCTGCTTTACAATAGCTTCCATGTTGCTCCCGCGCCCTGAAATAAAAATGGCAATGCGTTTTTTCATTGGAGCAATCCTTTTTTGCCAATATCCTTTCGGTAGTACATTTTTTCAAAATGGATTTTTTGCACTTCGCTGTAAACGTGGTCGATTGCTCGCGAGAGTGTAGGAGCGTGCGCTACAACATTGAGTACGCGCCCTCCGGCCGTGACAATCTGCCCGTGCTCTTTTTTGGTACCGGCGTGAAATACCAGGGTCCCGTCATTAAGCTGATCCAGACTGCTGATGATCTTGCCCTTTTCGTAAGCTCCGGGATATCCGCCGGAAGCCAGAACTACATCCACAAAGTAGCCGTCATTCATCTCCAGCGAAACGCTTTCCAGTCTTTCATCAAGACTGGCCTGAATTAAGGTCAGTAGATCGCTTTTTAGGGCCGGCAGAATGACCTCTGTTTCCGGGTCGCCAAACCGGACGTTGTATTCTAAAAGTTTGGGGCCTTCGCGGGTGAGCATTAAGCCGAAATAGAGTACTCCGTGGTAATCCAGCTGTTCGGCTTGTAGCCCTTTCAGCGTTGGTTCAACGATCTGTCTCTGCACTTCTTTCAACACTTCATCGCTACAGATCGGTACCGGACAGTAAGCCCCCATGCCACCGGTATTGGGACCTTTGTCTCCATCAAATACCGCTTTGTGATCCTGCGAGGGCGTTAACAATTTTATGGTTTTCCCATCTGTAATGCCGATAACCGACAGCTCCTGCCCGGTGAACTTTTGCTCAATAAAAAAAGGCGCTGTGTCTCCATAACGCCTTTTTAACTCTTCCAATGCCTGGTAGGCTTCATCTACAGAATGGCAGACAAAGACGCCTTTTCCGGCAGCCAGGCCGTCGTATTTCACAACCAGCTGGCCATTGAGCTGCTCGATCACCTGCTCAATGTCGTCACCGTCTTCCAGAAGCCAGAAGTCAGCGGTAGCCACGCCGTATTTTTTCATAAACTTTTTGGCGTAAATTTTGGAACTTTCCAGCCTGGCAGCCTGCTGGCTGGGGCCAAATACTCTGATTTTTTTCCCTTTAAAATAATCGACAATCCCTCTGGCCAGCGGGTCTTCCGGCCCTACAACCAGTAATTCAATCTCTTTTTCAGTGCAAAACTGTTCGATGCTTTCAAAATCGTTGGTAGCAATAGCCACGTTGTTCCAGGTGCCCCCATTGCCCGGCAGACAGAACACGTTTTGTTGGCCCACACTCTGTGCCAGTTTCCAGGCCAGGGCATGTTCACGACCGCCTGATCCGATGACAGCTATTTTCATCTCACGCTTCCTTCTTTATTGCGATATTTCAGTAATTCAAAACATCTTGTGTTCACAGACTCAATTTAATTAAAAACCGTCCGATTGCAAAATGGAAGTTTTCTAAACTTTTTTCGAAAATCACCTTATTACCGTAAATTTCATTGCTTTGCAAATTGCAAATTGACAGCGCCTTTTATTTTCCGGTTCAGTTCCTGGAATCGGGAGCGATGGGAGATTTTTACCCTGTGTAATAGGGTAGCCTCGAGCTGAAGCTCGAGTTGCGGTGTGTTTGGCAATTGTCTGCCAGTGAAAGGGATTCTTCCTCCCGCTGAAGCGGGGTCGGAATGACAGTTCTGGGGGTAAAGGATTCCGTCTTCGACCAGAGCGGATTCCAGATGACAGGCGGCATCAGCCCACGCCTCTTAAGCACAATGTGTCATTCTCAAAAAATCTCGAATTTCGAAATTCGAGATAGTCTCAGTAGGCGGCTTCTTTGTACTCTCTAACCGTTGGTCATCAGCCACTCTTTAAACTGTTCGTAGGTGTTGCCCAGTAAAATGGACTTCTTTTCTTTTTTCATGGTTTCGGCCAAACGTTTAGGAACTTTTACCTGCTGGCCGCAACTCTCTTCAACTGCCTGTTTAAACTTGGCCGGATGGGCGGTTTCCAGTACAATTTTCTGCCAGTTTTCTGCCCCCTGTTTTTTGACAAACGATTCCAGGGCCAGTAATCCCACTGCCCCGTGCGGATCAAAGATGTAACCATAGGTTTCGAACGCTGACCTGATAGCCTGTCGTGTCTGGTCATCACTGAAACTGGCTCCGTAAATAACAGATGAAATCAGTTTATGATCGAGATCGAACAGATCCACAATGCGGTAAAAATTGCTGGGATTGCCCACATCCATGGCATTGGACAGGGTAGGTCGAACCACACGCGGGGTAAATCTTCCGCTTCTTAAATATTGCAAAAAAACATCATTGACGTTCATGGCCGAAACAAATTGCCGGATGGCAGCGCCCATGCGCTGGGCCATTAGTCCGCCCGTTAAATTGCCCAGGTTGCCGCTGGGAACCGAAACCACAAGGGGCTGATCCTTTGCCGCTAATTGTCTCGAAGCATAGGTGTAGTAAAAAGACTGGGGCAACAGTCTGGCCATATTGATGGAATTAGCCGAGGTCAGGTTGAATGTGCGCCGCAGCTCTTGATCGGCAAAGGCCTGTTTTACCAATTGCTGGCAATCATCAAAGGTCCCTTTAATTTCCAGAGCCGCCACATTACCTTTGAGTGTAGTCAGTTGTTTTTCCTGGATTTCACTAACCATTCCGGAAGGGTACAGCAGAATGACGCGCACATTCTGTTTATTGTAAAAACCGTGGGCCACGGCGCTGCCGGTATCGCCGGAGGTAGCAACCAGAATGGTTAGCTCTTTACTCTCTTTTTGCGTGATCAATTCCACCAGCTGGGCCATGAACTGCGCGCCAAAATCCTTAAAGGCCAGGGTAGGTCCGTGAAAGAGTTCCAGTACAAACAGATCCGCTTTAAGCGGCACAAGATGCGGCGTGAAATCAAAGGCCGAATGCACCAATTGCTCGATCTCGTCATCCGTAAAATCTTCCTCCAAAAAAGGTCTGGCCATGTGGAAAGCAATTTCCTGAAAAGTCATTTTAGGCAGATGGCTGATGACCCGGAGAGAGAGTTGCGGAATGGCCTGGGGCATGAACAATCCGCCATCCGAAGCAAGGCCCTGTAAAACGACCTCTTTGAGCGAGTAAGTCTTTGTTCTGTTTTTGGTGGAGTAGAAACGCATGATCTATTCCTCAATTTGGATGACTTGCGGTCCATGTGGATTGATCGGCGACAGGTAAAGATCAAAATCCAGGCCAATATTTCGGTACACATTGGCCATGGCGTCGCTGCAGCGGCGGGCCATTTCTTGCGATGTGCTTAAGGCGAACAGAGAAGGCCCGGACCCGGAAATACCGCTGCCCAGAGCTCCGGCCTTGAGAGCGGCCTGGCGGGCTTCCTGGTAGCCGGGGATGATTTTACCGCGCACCGGCTCCACAATCACATCTTTAAGGCTGCGACTGATTAAATCAAAATCGCTTTTTTGCAGGCCGATCACCAGTCCGGCGATGTTGCCCCACTGCTGAATGGCATCTTTTAAGGCGATTTGCTGGCGCAAGATATTGCGCATGTCCGCGGTTTTGATCTCAAGTTTGGGATGAACAATGGTGCAATGTAGTTCCTGGGGGTAGTCAATAGCAATGACTTCCAGCGGGTTCATGCTGCGAATGACCACAAAACCGCCGAAAAGACAGGCTGACACGTTGTCGGCGTGAACATGGCTGCCACTGGTCAATTTTTCACCTTCCAGGGCAAAGGTCAATAACTGTTCTTTGCTTAACGGCTCTTCTAAGAATTGATTTACGGCCCACACAGCCGCCACGGCGCTGGCTGCGCTGGAGCCGAGCCCGGTCCCGATGTCCATTTTTTTGTAGATTTCCATTTCAAACCCTGCCTTTAGATGGAGTTCCTCCATCATGGCCAGCACGGCTTTACCGGCGGTGTTTTTGTCTGTTTCCGTGGGGATGGAATCGTGTCCGCCTTCAATGCGCGTGATCTTTAGACCGCGGCCGGAACTACGGCTCAGACGCACCACATCGCCTGGCTGGTGGAGCGCAAAGCCCATGATGTCAAAACCGCAGCTCACATTGGTGACCGTGGCCGGTGCAAATACTCTGACCGCTTTTACATTTTTCCTGAGTTTCATGCCTCTTTATCCCGGGATGTGTCAAAAAATTCCTGATGAATGGCCTGTAGGGCAGCAGTAGCATCTTTTTCTTCGACCACAAAAGAGATATTTAATTCAGAAGAGCCCTGGGCAATGGCCACAATATTGATGCCCTGTCGGCCCAGTGAACTGAACACCTTGCCGGCAATGCCGCGCGTGTGTCGCATCTTTTCGCCCACCACGGCAATCACGGAAAGGTCGGTTTCTACCTGGATTCGCGTTACCGTTTTTTCTAAAAGTTCCAATTTAAGCTCCTGTTCCAGAGCCTGACGCGCGGTTTCAGCAAATGCAGGCAGCACCCCGAAGCAGATGGAGTGTTCGGAAGAAGCCTGTGAAATTAGAATGATGTTGACCTGTTCACGAGCCAGAGCCGTAAAAATGCGTCCTGCGATTCCGGTGGCGCCAACCATCCCGCTGCCGATCACACTGACCAGAGCGATGGAATCCAGAGAAGAGATGCCTTTGATCATGTAGGGCCAGGCATTGGCTTCGGCGCAAATGGTGGTGCCCGGATGCTCTGGATTCAGTGTGTTTTTAATGCGAATGGGGATTTTCTGGTCCAGCGCCGGTTGCATGGTGCGCGGATGAATGACCTGCGCGCCAAAGTGAGAAAGCTCCATGGCTTCTTCGTAAGAGATTGTCGGAATGGTGAAGGCATCTGGCACTTTACGTGGATCGCCGGTCATCACGCCGTTTACATCGCTCCAGATCTGAATTTCTTTGGCCTCCAGAGCAGCCCCCAGGATGGAGGCGGTAAAATCCGAACCGCTGCGCCCCAGGGTGGTGGTTTCGTTTTTCATGGTAGAGGCAATAAAGCCTGTGACAATCTGCAGTTGCGGATGAGTTTGAAAATAATGTTGAATGTTTTTAACCGTTTCGGGCCATAAAACCTGCGCCTGACCAAAGCGGTCGTTGGTTTTGATGATTTGTCTAGCATCCAGATATTCGGCCTTTGAACCACTGGCCCTTAAAATCTGTGTGGTAATGTAGGCCGAAAGTCGTTCGCCAAAGCTCATCACAAAATCAAGCACCCGGGCCGAAAGTTCGCGAACCAGAAAAACGCCATGCAAAACATCGTGCAGGTCGTTGAGCTGAGCGATGACCTGCGTCAGCACCTGGCTTTGCTGCTGAACGGAAATCAGGGTCTGAATGATTTGTACATGTCTGTTTTCGATCGTTTGTTCAATATCCTGGTAGCTCCGGTCTCCGGCCGCTGCTTTTTGCGCAGCTGAAATGAGTTGATCGGTTATGCCTTCAAATGCAGAAAGCACCACGCTTAGCCGTTCCGCGTTGGCCAGCTGATTTTGAATGATGGAAACTACCCGTTGAATGCGCTCCGCGTTTCTTAAAGAACTGCCGCCAAATTTTACAATTTTCATCTAAAAGTCTCCAGGTTTAATCGGGATTAAACAAAAAAACCGACCTCATGCTGAAGCCGGTTTTTTTAAATCATTGTTTATCTTAAGTCTGACTTCAGCACGAATTGAAGATTAACGTTGTTGTGGTGGTTTTTGAAATAAAAGTAAGAGCTGTTTTAGGTAAAACAGTTAAGCATGGACAAAAACTTCCGGTATTCTTTAAGGCTGTTTGCACTTTTACCTCCGCAATATTTTGCGCATTATACAACGCTTTGGGAATAAAATCAAATATTTTTGAATAAAAATACAGGTAAAAGGGCGGTCTTACGAGGGCTCAGGATTAGAGGCCCTGTAACTGGTTTAAGAAAGAGAAACAAAACAAGCGCGCCTCTGTATTAAAACAGCCCATTATGAATTTACAAAAGATGGCTCCTACTTTTTTTCTACAGACAGAATTTCATTGTCCCGCACTTGAATTTGCCATGAATGATAGGCGGCATCGGGAAAATATCGTGGATTCAGACTGAAATAAAAGGTGTAAAGCGAATTTTCGATGGTCAACGAAATATTCCAGGGTGGACCCTCAGGCGAAGCAGCGGTGTAATTGGCTGAGGCTCGGATTACGCTTTCAATTCTTTTCCATTCTTCGACAACGAGAGGAATATTGTATTTGGCCGGCAGGGTTAAAGTCACCCAATATTGATCGCCGGCAGGGGGCAATTTTTTAATCTGCAACATTCCGTAAACCAGAGCCAGCGAATCCAGGGAAGGATGATTGAAACGTAGATTGGCGATGTCAATCTGGTTGTAAATAGTGGCCGGAATTTGTAACAGTAGCTTTCCCAATTCCCAATCGGGTATGGCGTGGATGGTGTCAAGCAGATGGTCAACGGTGCGTGCCAGATCAAGGCGATATTGAATGCGACCGGCCAGACTACTGTCCAATTCCAGGGCGTCTGACAGGCGAAAGGCAAGAATGGAAGCATCATCCGTGGGCGTTGACCAAAAATTGCGATTGACTCCCAGAGAAATTTCCAGGCGCGTGGTGTCTGCTGGTTTAACAAAAACCGTTAAAGTGTCTGGTAAATACTCGGCGCGAGAAACCGCCAGAAGCTGCTCTCCGGCTTTCAGACTGTCAATCGTAAAGCGACCCAGAGAATCGGTTAGCGTTTGACGCCGATTGCTTAGCGCCTGTACGGTAGCCTGCGCAAGCGGAACAAAACTGTCGCGATCCATTACAGTGCCTGTCAGCAGGCCATATTCTTCCCGGCCGATGCTGTCTGTTGATCGCGAGCAGCTGGCCAGGAACACCAGACAGAACATGAGGCTAATCAATAATGGCTTCATCATGAACCCCCAATATCAATTTTACCTGAAAGCGTTTTTTTGTAACTGTATTCTTGTTGATTGAACTGAGAGGGATGTGTTTTTAACCTCTTTGCTGATTCCCCATTGTTTGAACGGGTGAGGGGGAAATTCAATCTGTCAGTGAAAAAGATTCTTCACCCGCTAAAGCGGGATCAGAATGACATGTCGGTACCTGCCTTCATCCCATGATCCCCTCTCCGGAAAAGTAAACGGGAAGTAAAATTTTTAAGCCAGTGTAAAGGATTTTTCTTCCCGATGAATCGGGACTCAGAATGACACTCGGTACGGGTCCTCACCCTCCAACTTCGCCTGCGGAACGAAATTCGGCACTATTTATTTGTTCAACCAATAGACCATGCAACAAATTGCCTATTTCCGGCTGTATTTGCCCATCAATTGAGCTTCGCCTAAAATGTGCCCCTGCATGGCCCGCAGCAATTCCTGTTTGGTTGCGCCCGGAGCCAGGTCCAATGTGGTATCCAGCGCGTAGAGCTTAAAAAAGTAACGATGTGTGCCGCCTGGCGGACAGGGGCCGCCATATCCAAAGCGTTTAAAATCATTCTTGCCCTGTAGGCTGCCATTATCCAGACGCTGGCTGGTTGGCACGGCTTCCGGTAACTGGCGAACGGTGTCCGGAATGTTGTAGATAACCCAATGTACCCAGGTGCCCATGGGCGCATCGGGATCATCGCTGATTAAGGCAAATGATTTTGTCCCTTCCGGCACCTCTGACCAGCTTAGCGGCGGTGAAATATCCTGGCCGTCACAGGTGAACTTGGACGGAATCATTCCTCCTTCTTCAAATGCAGCGCTGCTTAATTTCATGGCTATGGTCCCTCCCTTTTTACCTTTAACCTCAGTGGTTTTGTTTTGCGACTGGCACTGTGACCAGAGAAAAGAAAGAATAAACAAAATAATAATACTAAAGCGTGGCATGGCAACTCCCCTCAATAGGTTTCTCAGGTGAATTTAAAAAATTAATGGGGTCAATGACAATAAAAAGTAGATTTTTCTGCAAAAAAATGTAATATTAGACTTCAGAGGAGGCGAGCATGGCTGAACAAAAACAGGCTGTCTTTCGCTTTTATGCCGAATTAAACGACTTTTTACCAACCTCGCGGCGTCAAAAGGACATTTTGTACTCATTCTGGGGAAATCCGGCCGTTAAAGATGCGATTGAAGCATTGGGCATTCCGCATACCGAAGTGGATTTGATTCTGGTTAACCAGCAATCGGTTGATTTTACCTATCGCTTACAGGACGGCGACCGGGTGGCCGTTTATCCTGTTTTTGAATTGCTGGATATTCGCTCGGTTACGCGTCTGCGCCCTGAACCCTTGCGTCGCCCGCGATTCATCCTGGATTGTAACCTTGGAAAACTGACGCGCAAAATGCGTATGTTAGGTTTCGATTGCCTGTACCGGAACAACTACACTGACCAGCAGATTGTCCGCATTGCCTTACAGGAAAAGCGCATCATTTTGACTCGAGATGTTGGTCTTCTTAAAAACAGAGAAGTAACCCATGGTTACTGGGTGCGTTCTACTCAGCCGGAAAAACAGTTAAAAGAGGTTTTGCAGAAATTTGACCTCTTTCACCACATCCGACCTTTTACACGCTGTTTGCAGTGCAACGGGCTGATTGAACAGGTGGACAAAAGCAAGATTGAAGCCCGGCTGCCGCAGCGCGTGCGTCTGTCGTTTGATGAGTTTTATCAGTGTCAGAATTGCAAAAAGGTTTATTGGCAGGGCTCTCACCACCAACGGATGGAAAAGGCCATTCAGAAATTGCTCCAGCAAGGGGATTGATATTTCTTCATCCGGAAAGTTCGACCCAAATCCCTCTCTTAAAAAGATTGGCTGATTAATTGTGATAGTACCGCGTAAAAGCACCTCAGGTCATGGTCTTATTTCTCCAGTACAGGAACCTGTTCATCGGCATGGTACGAACTGCGAACCAATGGCCCGGATTCCACGTGTTTAAAGCCCAGATCGATGGCCATTCGCTTTAAGTCAGCAAATTCCTGCGGGCTGTAATAACGATCCAGAGGGTAGTGCTGTTTGGTGGGCGGCAAGTATTGCCCGATGGTTAAAATATCGCAGTCAATGGCTCTCAAATCTTTTAAAAGCTGGATTATTTCTTCAAGTGTTTCGCCCAGTCCAACCATGATCCCAGATTTGGTAACAAAGCCACGTTTTTTAGCGTGCTCCAGAACAGAGAGGGATCGATCGTAGCGCGCCTGAACACGCACATCCTTTTGCAGGCGTTCAACGGTTTCCAGATTGTGATTCAAAATTTGCGGTCTGGCCTCAAGCACTGTGTCCAGATCGTTCAAATCGCCCTTAAAATCGGGAATGAGCACTTCCACGCTGCATTTGGGATGCAATTCATGAATCAGACGAATGGTTTCGGCAAAGATAAAAGCGCCGCCGTCGGAGAGGTCGTCCCGCGCTACCGAAGTAATCACAGCGTGGCGTAAATTCAATTCTTTCACGGCTTCGGCTACGCGCCGTGGTTCGTCCAGATCGTACTCGGTCGGTTTACCTACCGTGATATTGCAAAATTTACAACTGCGTGTACAGATGTTGCCCAAAATCATAAAAGTGGCCGTACGCCGGCTCCAGCATTCGCCGATGTTGGGGCAGCGGGCGCTTTCGCAAACGGTGTGTAAGTTTTGTCGATTGATCAAATGGCGTACGTCGCTAAAGTTGTTGTCCGAACCCAATTTTATTTTCAACCAGTCCGGTCTTCGCAGGCGCGTGTTGGCTGCGCTATTTGCTGGATCTATTTTTTTTGCCAATCTGCATTACTCCATTTTTTTACTCTATCAGACTTCTGAAATATGCACATGCTCTTCGTTTCCCATCCCGTTTTATCGGGAATTTCTACAACAACAAAAAAAAGATTTTTCATGTCCCGATTTTCAGTACTCCCGGAAACAAACATTTTGCTCTTTAAACGGCCTCAATTTAAGAATTATTTCGCTATTTGCCAAAACAGAAGTGTTAATCAGAAAAAAGGAATTGGTGGGCCTTCATGGCTGCTGCGAATGTTGGCAAATTCAGTAAGATTTATTACATTAAGCCTGAAAGTAAATAACGTGGTTAATATTGGTGTTTTGAAGATTTAGTCAGGGCAGGAGAGGGAAATCATCTATTTTAGAATATTTCCCTTAAAAGATCTATTCCCGCCACAGCGGGATGCGAAAATTTTTGTGCGTGTGAGGAAGTAAATCTGTTGAATTGTTGAATTGTTGATTTGTTGAATTGTTGAATGAGCATCGAGCTGACATAGCGAATTCCCATTGTTCGTGAATGGTATTTCCAATCCAGGTGAGAAAATTTCCCACACAAGCCTTCCCCCTCTCCCAGATTTTTATTCTGGGAGAGGGGGATCGAGGGGGTGAGGGCAAATAATTTCTTTGCGCCCTTTGCGTTTTTTTAAAAAGTTTGCCGGCTCTGCTGCCTTAGTTAAAAAATGCCGCGTTCCAATTGGCCCGATTGCCAAACGGAATGGCTGGACATTTGGTAATAGTCGACTGAACATTAAATTAAAGGAGCAAGCTATGCGTTGGGTCGTTATTTTTTTGTTCTGCGTTTCGACACTCCTTGCGCAGTCTGCAAAAGTTCGTTTTTTTATGGGCACAGTAACGTTTAAAACGAGCGCTTTTGCAACGGATTGGCAGGCGGTGCAGTTGAATCAGGAATTGCCAGAAGGGAGTATTGTTAAAACGGGTCTGGAATCGGTGTGTGAAATTGAGTTTAAGGATGGTTCTGTGACCAAGGTGTTGCAGAATTCGCTACTGGAAATCAAACACATGCCCGACCCGCAAAGTTCAGATGGCGAATTGTTGACCTATTTAGGCAAATTCTTTTTCTATTTTAAGAAACGATTTTCTGGAAAAGTAAAAATCAGAAGCTCGGTGGGGGTGGCTGCCATTCGGGGCACACAGTTCTATTTTATGGATGAACCGATGAAAACGGCGCTCTGGGTGCGGGAAGGTAGCGTTGAATTTGGCGATTTGACGTTGCAGAATACGGTGCTCGTAAAGGCGGGATTTAAGTCGGAAATCAGCAGTGGCGGAAAGCCCGTAGTTCCTCAGCCGTTAACTCAAAAGGAACTGGCCGAACTGGAAATGGTCAGTGAAGGTTTGCCCGCTCCAGAACAACAACCGGGACAGAGACCGGAAGAAGAGATAAAATCCCAGGAAGGCATGGAGCAAAAGCAGCCCGAACTTCAAACAAAGCCAGCGCCTGAACCGAAGGGGCCGGTTCCTGCGCCGGAAAGTGGTGCGAGGCCGGCGGAACCTCCGGCCAAACCGACGCCCCAAAAGGTCAGAACCGGCGTGGCTCTGGGCGCCGTAACCATTGACGGCAAAATCTACAATCAGATCGGTTTACGTCCGGAGTTTTCCATCGGCAAGCTGGGCGTGGCCCTCGACCTCACTCTTTATCTGGATCAAAATGGCAATATTCGTAAAGAAAATTGGGATTCCTTTAAGGACATCGTGGAAAAGATCTATTACGTGCGCTGGGCCCGGCGCGGTGATCCCTTTTATCTGAAAGTCGGCGCCATCGATAACTACCGTCTGGGCTTTGGTCTGTTAATGAACCACTATGCCAACACCGTTGAATATCCCAGTGTCATTAGAACGGGTATGGAAATAGGGCTGCAGAGAGGTCCATACGGTTTCGATGGCATGGTCAATAACTTTTCTGAAGTATTGAGCGGTGGCGGACTGTTTGCCGGGCGTTTTTCTTACAATCCGTTTGGCGCCCTTCAATTAGGGTTGAGTCTGGTTTACGATCGGAACCAATACAAGGGCTTGAAAGACCGTGATAGCGACGGCATCCCCGATGTGCTGGATGACTTTCCCGACGACAAAAATGAAGCGCTGGACAGCGATGGCGACGGCATACCAGATCATAAAGACTTTGACCGCGATGGGGATGGCTTTACGGACAACGAGGCATTACTGATTGAAACCTTTGGCCCCCAGGGCGCCAGTCTTCTCAATGAACAGGATTCTGTATTGTTAAAGCCGGCACCTTTCAATATTAATCAGGCAAAAGATAAATCCCAATTAGCCCTGGCCCTGGATGCTTCTTATCCCATTTTAAGATTCAAATATCTCAAGTTAACGACCTATGCCCAATATGCCAAATATCCTTATAACGGGGCCTGGGGCATTACCTTCCCCGGCTTCTGGGCTAAATTTGCTTTTATTAATGCTTATGCCGAATACCGTATTTTTGGCAAAGGATTTTTACCGGAATATTTTAACACGACGTATGAACTGGAGCGCGCCACCTACAAATCAGCTATGGATTCCACAGGACAAATCATTCCTTACACCAAACGTAAATATCTGAACGATTTTGTCACCGAACGCCTGAGAGGCTACGTAATCGGGGCTGATTTTGATTTGTGGAATTTGCTGACCTTTGGCGCTGAATTTCAAAACATGAGTCGGGCCCAGGTGCACTTCAGAACGTTGAGAGCCAATCTGGATCTCAATACACGTTTTATCCCCAGGATTAACCGCGCTGGCGCTTATTACTACCAGAACAATGCCATCGATCTCTTCAAAAAAAGCGAAGGCACCATTTTGGGTTACCGAATTGAATATGAAATTTCACCATCTGCTTCGTTGTTGCTTGATTTCAGGCAGACTTATCGTGATGTGAATGGCGACGGTAAGATATCGGGGAGTAATGAAACGGTGAAAACGACGCAAATCCAGACGGTCATGCGTTTTTAGACTTCATGCTGGAGAGGATTTTGTTATCTGGCGTAGATTGGTTGTTACCTGCAGAGGGGAGAGTTTAGCCCTCACCTTCTAACCTCCTTTCCCGAAAATCGAGAAAGGGAGAATTTCTGCGTTCCAGTGAAAAGGATTCTTCTCCCCGATGAATCGGGATGAGGGATGACAGGCAGCTTGGGCCTTCACTTCTCCGGCACAACCTGCCCTTTACCAGAAATTTCGATTTTGACCGTACAGGTGGCTTTTTGAGGTTGATGAACAGTTTAAGCTAAAACTACGTTTGCACTCGTATTGGTATCTGAGGTCAGAGCAGCCCTGGATCCCATTTTTTTGTGTTTTAGATTCCCTTTTGCAAATCGCGCTTGCGCTGTTCCTGGATTTACCCTATCTTTGCCCCTGTTTGTTCAGGAAAGGATGGGGATGGAAACAGAAGGAAAAGTTTTAACACGGCTCCGGAATTTGAGGGCCCTCATTTTAGACATGGATGGTGTGCTGGTTGACACGGAACCCTTGCACATGAAAGCCTTTGCTCTTTTTCTGGATCAATTGGGCCTGCCTTATGACGATGCATTTCTATTTAGCTTCATAGGGTATTCCGTGCCGGACAATATCAAAAAAATTTACCGGCAGTTTTTAAAGATTGATGATCCGCAGACCATTGCCCGTGGAATCAGACAGCGAGATCGGATTTACTTGCAATTACTGGAGACCACCCCTTTGCGGCCACTGTCCGGCGTTAAAGAGCTCATTACCTTTTGTAAACAAAAAGGGATCAAAACGGCTCTAGCCTCCTCTTCGGACCGCGAACAAATCGATGTGATTTTCAGGAATTTAAAAAATACGTCCAAAGACCAGTTCAATGCCCATGTGTTGTTTGAGGTAGTCCTGTCCGGTGAAGACGTAAAGCAGCGCAAACCAGATGCGGAAATTTACACCAGGGTCTGCCGATTGTTGCAGGAAAAACCACAAAACTGCCTAACGATTGAAGATTCTCCGGCCGGCGTTACCAGCGCCGTTAAGGCCGGGCTAACCTGTTTTGCCCTCAAGAACAAATTCATCGCAGAAGAGAAGTTGCGCCACGCCCATCTGGTTATTGATCGCATTGAACAGGCCCTGACTTTGTTGCAAAAGGTGGTTTAAATACTTTCCTCAAAACTTCTAATCCCGCCACAGCGGGATGCGAAAATTTTTGTGCAGTGTGAAGAAGCAAAACTGTTGAATTGTTGATTGGTTGAATGGTTGAATGGCCTGTCCGGTGGCCAGACGGGCCTGTCCCCGAAGATCGGGATTTCCGCTTCGCTCCAACTGATCGCACCTTGTTCGTCCTCACCTCCTGCCACCTTCTCCCCGAAAATCGGGGAGAGGGAGAGTTCAATCTACTAGTGTAAGGGATTCTTATTCCCGATGAATCGGGAATAAGAATGACATGCCGGCACAGGCCTTCACCGCCTGGGCACAACTTGCCCTCTCACAAAATAATTCGTAATTCGTAATTTTTAATTAAAATGCGCGCTTTGCAATTTTTTAAAGGTTGCGACACTGCTGCCTTAGTTTTGCTTTAGGTAGATTGTCATTAAAATTTTGGGTGATATTCAGTACAAGGCAGGAACTAAATTTGATTAATGCCTTTCAAACCAGTAACTTAAATTTTTTTATTAACAGACCTTCAAATGGTTAATGCCTTCCATTTAGAAGGATTGAGTTTATTTTTTAACGGAGGTTTTTTATGTCAAACGTATTAAAGTATTTACTGATGGCAGGTGTATTGGCTCTATTCTGGAACTGTTCCGGAGGCGGAAAAGGAACGTTAAGCGGGAAAGTTATTGGCGCCGATGGACAGCCGCTTACCCTGGCCCACGTTCATGTGGCTGAAGCGGGTGGTAATGTTTTTAAACCTTTAAAATCGGCCCAGACCAACGAGGACGGAACGTTTCAATTAGAATTGCCACAATCCAAATATCTGTCTATTCTGGTCACCGCTCCTTATCACCAACCTCTGGAATTGCCCCTGGCACGCCAGAAGGCCAACGAATCCGTTGTCATCGATTTCCAATTACAGGGACACCATTACTTTCCAGATTTTAATCAGGTGAAAATTACCGGAGATTGGATCGATTTTAGTTTCTCCAAAGCCTTACCCATGAATAAGAATAGTGACGGCACTTTTAGCTTAACCGTACCGGTTCATGCAGATACCCTGGCCTATCAGCTCATCGGTTTAATCCCGGCTGACCAAAGTATTAACGGTACGGATCAGGATTACATGGTGTACGATGGTCAGGGCGATTACAAATCGGTTCTTAAAACCAATGATTCCACAGTAACCGTCACCTTTGATCCTCAGAAATTACCGCGGCATTTCAATCGCGCTTTGCCCAATGCCATGCTCAAAAAAGGCAGCGCCCTGACCCAGGAAATTCTGGATGCGGCCCTCATCATCCAGAGAACTATGATGACCTGGAATGAACAACGGCAGCAATATGCCCGGAACAGCGGCACAGATCGCGGTTTCCGCTTTAATTTCGGTGAACTGGATTCGGCGCTCAAAGCACTGGACGCTAAAGCTTCCTCTGATCTGACCACCAAATACATTGCCTTTCAGCGTGTGCTGTTGACCCAATATGGTATGAATGCACCGGACACATTGTTGCAGTTTCTTGGTCATAATTTAACGATCACCGATCCATTGTGGGCCTTTAATCCGCAAATTATGCCGTTTGTTTATGAACGTACGATGGGGCTGGAAAAAGCCCTATCTGCTCTTGAAGAAGCTATGCCCAAAATTGAAAGCAAGAACACGCGCGCCTTTGTTCTGATTCATTTAGGCATGCGCGCCAAATACATGCGCAATAATGAGAAAGTCGCCTGGGTTTACAATCAATTAAAAGACGGTTATCAGGATATTCCCATTGTTAAATACTACATGATGCAATTTAATCCGGAAACCGGCGTTTCAGTGGGCAAGCCATTACCTCCTTTTAAAGTCAAAAACATGGAAACCGGTGAGGAAATTTCCAACAACACGCTCAAAGGTAAATTCGTTTTACTGGATTTCTGGGCTACCTGGTGTGCGCCGTGCGTTAGCGAAATGCCCACTCTGCATCAAGCCTATGAACATTTCAAAAATAAAAATTTCGTGATTCTCAGTCTCTCGTTTGATCGTAAAATAGACGACGTTAAACGCTTTCGCAAAGGGCAATGGAAAATGCCCTGGTTGCACGCTTACCTGGACAACAGCATCCGCGACCAGATCGCTCAAACTTTTGAAGTGAGCGGTATTCCCAAACCGATTTTGGTCAGTCCGGAAGGGGTCATTATTGCCATGGAAGCCGACTTGCGGGGACAAAGTTTAGAAAGCACCTTGAATAAATTTATCCATTAGTTTTCATGGACTTTAAAATTAATAGATTCATCCCCCTTTTGATTTTTCATCAGAAGGGGGATTTCAATTTAAAATCGATCCCATTGGTCTGAGGTAGGAAACATTGGTTTTTATTTAACCTACTTTAGGAATTGGCCGGACTGGGTGCGCTGGAAAAAATGATGTGGGAACATGCACGGATCGTGAGCCAGACACGCCAGGTGAGGTCTTCTCTCGAGTTTGTGTCTTGCTTTTAAGGTTTTTGTTTTGACTCAAATCACGATCCGTTCAGAAAAATATTTGAAAATTCGAGCATTCTTAAATTTGTGTCGAATGTTTTTGGCAAGATTACTAAAATAAAAGGTCTGATATGGATACTTTAATTGGACTCAAATCAAAGGATTGGTGGAAACTGTACCGTCAAAACGTCTGGAACATTCCTTTAAATCAATATCCCAATTGCTTAAAATTAACGATCTTAAGTCTCAGGAACAGTCTGTATGCCCGTAAAGAAGCTGAACAATACGCGCAGCAAATCCAGCAAACGAATATCGAAAAACCGCCGCTGTTCATTTTAGGACACTGGCGTAGTGGAACTACACTGCTCCACAAATTGATGTCCCTGGATGTGCAATTTGCCTTTCCCAATGTGTACGAGGTTTACAATCCCTGGACCTTTTTAATTACCGAACAATTACTCAAAGATCGCCTGGAAAAATTACCTCCAGAAAAACGGCCTATGGACAATGTGGTGGTCGCTTACAAAGATCCTGCAGAAGACGAATTTGCCCTGAGTCTTTTGTCATTGAAATCGCCTCTAATTAGCTGGGCCTTTCCCCTGCAGGAATACTATTTTGATCGCTATCTGACCATGCACAATATTTCGGAAGAGGAGCGTCAGGAGTGGAAAAACTTTTTCGTCTACTATTTGAAAAAATTGACTCTTCTTTACAAGAAGCAATTGATTCTTAAATCACCCCATCACACGGCGCGCGTCAAAACCTTGACCGAAGTCTTCCCCGATGCCAAATTTATCCACATCATCCGCGATCCCTATCGCACTTTTCAATCCACAGTGAATCTGTACAAAAACACCGTAGCCCGACTCTCTCTACAAAAACGATATCTCGACAAGGATATTGATGCCATTATCAATCGCTACAAAATAATGTACGATTTTTACCTGGAAGAGCGGAAACTGATAAAACCCGGCAATCTGGTTGAAATTCGTTTTGAAGACCTGGAAAAGGATTTTGTAAAGGGCATAGCGCAGATCTATGAACAATTACAGCTGGATGGTTGGCCGGAGTTCGAGGCTGTTTTAAAACGCTATTTTGAAGCGCAAGCGCCGTATCGGAAAAACGAATATCCAGCGCTGGAAGCCTCCTTAAAAGAAAAAATCAACGATTACTGGTTCAAAACGTTTGACGAGTGGGGATATGCTTTTAAAT
>NZ_JBSMDE010000129.1:0-7633 GCF_056497305.1 Caldithrix sp.
CAATGGCCGAAAAAAACTTTTTTACACAACCTATTTCATTGTTTTTATTGGATTTTTCGCGGCATGCTGTATATATTCAAGCTGCTTTATATTTATTCAACTAACGGCCTATCCAATTAATTTTTAAAAAATTAAGAAAAATCCACGTTCTTCGGGCTTAAGATGAAAACTTATGCAGAGCGCTGCAAAGCATTTTTTATTAAATAAAATATTCGCGCCACAAGTTATTCACCCACGGTTGAACGAGCCCAACATTCGCCTTTTAAAACAGGGGCAGATTAAAAACTAAACCGCCGGCGAAACACCTTCCTGAATTTCGCCGGCTGATTTTAATTTGCAAAGTTCATCTTTTTAAGTTTTTCAAAAACCGAGGATGAGCCTAACAGTATATTTAAACAGAAATCTGAAGGCCAGGTGTTTTTCGCCGGGCGCAGGATGGCTGACATACAAAGGGAAAACCATCTCTATTCCTGGTACCTTGAATTTAAGCCCGGCCTCCGCAAACCATTGACGCCCTTTAAGTTCCATCGATTTTTGTCCCAGCATAGCTCCGCTGCCATACATCACCGGTAAGTATTTCCACGGCTTAATCGTCAGGCTTAATGCGGCGCCGCTCTTACCTGAAAAATACCGATTGTCCGGGTCTCCATAGCCGTACATTTTCATGCCCCGATTCAATGTGTAATGGCGATTGGGCGCCAGAAGTCCTCTACGGGCAAAGACAAATTGTTGATGTCTGGGATCAATTTCGCCGCTGGCAAAGATGGATTCCTGGCGGGGGTAAGCTGTTCCCCAGATATTGGCCCAATAGCCTTCCAGCCGGAACCAGCTATTTTTGGCCAGCTGATACCACCAGTTCCCTTCGGCCTCTAACTTAGCAAAATCCGTTTTGCCACTGGCCAACGACATCCCTTTTTGCAGACGAACGGTAGCCGAAGCGCCCTGTAACATTGTTTGCATTGCAAACTTGCCTTCCACCGAAAGCATCTCATAGCGGGCTTTTTCAAACATGGAAGACTCATAATATCGGGCATCGTAAAGATCAACCGTTTCCAGGGCCAGATTCAACTGCTTGCGGGGATAATCTTGCCCTCGCTTTTGAAACCAACTGTTAAAAAACAAGCCCCCTTTGCGCATGCCGTCCATATCGAGCCATTCTGCCTTGATATCCGTGTAATTAGCCAGCGGCCAATGAAAGCGATTGGTAAGTGTAACATGGTAACCCATCCTGCTCGATTGCGTGGCATAATAGGCGCTGCCTGTCCAGAACCATTGTTTAAAAATGGGATTGCCGCCCCAGAGCATGCCGCCCAAACGATGTTTATCAACAAACGATTCGTACCAGTAATAGGGTAAAATAGTGATCTCATACGTTTCAAAGCTTGGAATCTGCGGGAAGAAGTGAACCTCAATCGGAGGAAAACCGGCCTGATTGTTCAGGTAGTTCATTTCAAAGATGGAATGGCGTGGATTAACCTCTACGTTTACCGGATCAGATTTTATGTTAAAGACCAGAGGGCGCTCAGGATGCACGTCCCACCATTTTTGCAAGGTGTCTCCTGCAGCGGTGACCAGCCGCACCGGCGCGGGCATGTCTTTCATGGTGCCCTTATTTTGCACAAACACTTCAACTTTTATTGAATCGCCAGCTCGTTTCCTGTTTACTCTATCAATTACAAAATCGCAATAGGTGGTAGAATTGTACCAGTCCTCAATGAACCAATCCAGCTGCTTACCGGAAACCTCTTCCATGACCTGGAAAAAATCTTGAACCGTTGGATGCTTACCATTCCATCGCTCGTAGTATTTGTGCATCGCTTTCCAGAAAACGGGTGGTGTGAGGTATTCTTCCAGTGCCAGTAACATCAATGTGCCCTTATGGTAGTTAATGGACCCATAGTTACTGCGATTGTACTGCTCGGCCCGTAAATTGAGCGGTAAATCCGTCCTTTCACTCACCTTCTTTCCATACGACATCTGCAGTAATTGCCATTCGCCTAAGTCCCTGAAAATATCTAAGCCCAAAAACAACTTTTTAAATTTAGTCAGATTGTATTTTCCGTAATAATGTTCCATGTATTTTAATTCCAGAAAGCTATTTACCCCTTCATCTAAAAAAGTAGAAACGCGTTCATCGGAACCCAGCATACCCATGAACCAGTTGTGGCCCACTTCATGCATTACCACCATTTCTAAAATATTACTCCAGCTATAGTAAGGTATGGAAACGATGGTAATCATCGGATACTCCATTCCCCCTCCGGCGCGCATCTGTCCCTGAACTACCGACGCTTTGGGATACTGATATGACCCAACTTTACGACCATAGAACTGTACTGTTTTTTTTACATAGTCGGGTACATGGCGCCAATCGTAGGCTGAAGTGGGATGGACCAGAACATTGGTTAAGACTCCACCATTGTGTCGTTTTCGTAATACCAGATAGTGCAGTCCGGTAAACCAGGCAAAGTCGTGCACGTTTTGAGCGTAAAAATGCACGGTTTTGGTTTTATTCGAATCCAGTTGATTTTCGCGGTCTTTCATCCATTGTTTAACAAACTGTTTACGATCGTATTTATCCAGACTTAAAAAATAGCGCGTGGTATCGGCCAGCCTTTGCATGAAAGCTTCTTCCTGTGGATCATCTTTTAGCATTCCGGTGGCATCGATGACAAATTGTTGGGGCAGGGTAATCTGCACATCAAACGTGCCGTAATCGCCATAGAATTCGCCCTGATCCAGGTACGAATCGGGGTGCCAGCCCTCTCGATCGTAAACCACCATTTTAGGGTACCACTGGCTGGCAGCAAAATAGTAACGATCCCATGTTCCCATTCGGGAAAAGACGCGGGGGAATTTTCCTTTAAAATCAATTTCGAACGTAATCGTATCGCCGGGCAGTAAAGGCTCGGGCAAATCGATTCTTGCTTCGTCAATTGCATCCTCTTTTAGGGCATAGTTCAACTTTGTCCCTTTTGCAGTCAGATTTATTAAATTGAGATAGCCTCTCTCTTTTTGTTTGGAAAAATGAAAACGGCTTATTCGTTGCTGCTCCTGCTGGCGGGCAAAGGGCGTGTCCTCCGATTTGTAGGCGTTGGGATACAGATGTAACCATACAAAGCGCAGCGTATCCGGAGAATGATTGATGTAGGTTAAAGTCTCATGCCCGGAATAGGTTTTCCCTTCCACATTCAAGTCCACTTTTATTTTGTAATGGACTTCTTGTTGAAAGTATGGCTTTTGCGCCCATCCAAACGAAAAAAGTAACACGGAAAAACAAATAACGCGTAAGTTCATTGGTCCTCCTACAAAATTTTTCCATAGATAGAATATAATACGAAGATATTTAATAAGGTTGCAAAGAAGTATGAAAAACTTGCTTCAAAAACTGTAATGCTTTGGAGTACAAAATTGAATGGGCCTCGGGATTTCCGTTTCGCTACAACCATAGGCCGGATAAAACTATTTAGCCCCCCTCGCCCACTTTACAGGAGAGCGCTGTGGGTAAAGCTGGAAAGTAAATAACAAAAGCCAGCGAGTGTGGAAAAGGAAGCGGAAAAAAGCAGACCTTTGGATTGTAAGCTTCAGGGGAAAACTATTGATTCAGGCCTGGTTAATGCTTTTCATGAACGTTTACTGCGGTCAACGGCTTTCAAAATTTTCAGGTTGAGCACAATAAAACGCCACAGTTGGTAAAGTTTGTTATATCTTTTTGACATGTTCATTCCTCCTATTCCGGAATAATACTCCAACCCGGACGGGCCTTAAACTTCCACATAAAGGTTGTGTGGATCATGCGTTTCATCCAGGCGCCGGCCAGCCCTAACTCCATGTCGGTCACAAAATTATCACGGCCCATTTCATTGGGATATTTACGCATGTCGGGCACCACCGGATAAATAATCATAATACCAGCTTCTCCATCCCACAAGGAATCGCCCATAGAAGCGATACAGGCGGCAAACATTTCGGACATCCGTTCAGCGTGTGTCATACGCCCGTATTTGATCAAATCAATTATGTTTTTGGCCACCACACGCCCAATAATTCCGGAAACCATGCCGGTCCTCGGAGGTGCAGGCGTAATGCTTAACCCATTGGGATTAATCGTAGGCCGTGAAATAGGCCCGGGCGGCGCAAAGGCAATCCCGGCAGCAAAAATATTTTTGTAATTGGGGTTCTGATAAACCGAAGGCCAGGCATCCGGGTTCTGTTCCAGCTGTTCGTACGGTAAACCATAGATGCCATCCACCAGGATAAGGCCGGCCTTGTTCACGATCTTTTCTGAAATATCATTGCCTTCTTTGTCCAGATATTTCATGGGCGAACCGAGAAATTGGGGAATCAACATGGCAAAATCAAAACGTGTTTCCCCTCTATGGCCATTGGCATCTTCCCAGAAAATGGTCTTTTCATCAACGGCATAGACACCTTTTTGAATTTCCCATTTAATATCGTATTCTTCAAAAATGGAACGAACCCAATCTTCACTGGTTAACAGCTTACCTTTTTTCCTGATCTGGATGCCCCGCACGCCGAAATCGCCCAGGCGAGGTTCATTAGAAAACCAGACTAATTCAGCCCGATCACGTAAACCCTTTTTGACCAGATCTTTATGAACGTTAACCAGAAACTCAAAACCGGCTCCCTGACAGGTCGCCCCCGGATGCCCGGTACCGATGACCAATTTAAACTTTTCACCTTTTTTCATGCGCTCGATTAATTCCAGGTAACGATCCCTGGTTTGAATGGCATGCTCCAGTGTACAAACTGAATAGGTAAAACCGTGTTGGGGCCCCAAATTTTGAGTCCCCTCAAAATTCAATTTGGGACCGGTGGCTATTAAAAGGTAGTCATAATCAATGTTGAGTGTTTCTTTTCCCCCGGCCTTTTGCACTACCACAAATTGCTCATCCGGATGAACTTCTGTAGCGCTGCCATGCACAAAATGCACATTAAGTTTTTTGTAAGGCTTGGACAGACTAAAATAGACCTTTTCGGGTTTCATGTGCCCAACGGACACCCAGATCAATGAAGGGATAAAAAGAAAATAATCGTACTTGTTGATTACAGTGATGTCATGTTTTTTACCGAGTGCTGAGCCTAAATAGAGAGCAGCCGTGTGCCCGGCAAAACCCGCACCGATTATTACTACTTTTGCCATGCGACCTCCAAAATACTTTACTTCATGGGTAATATATTAAAAACCATTTTGTTTTTCAAGCATATCAGAAATTTTTGGCAGAAATTTGAATACAATGTTTTTGCTGATTAACTTCTCTTCTGACAAAGGGCATTAACTGGCAAGGAAAATAATGATTTCGAAAACAGAACATCTGCTTATTATCGGTGGTAATGCAGCCGGTCTTTCGGCGGCCCGGCGGGCAAGACGCAATAATCCCCATCTTAAAATTACAGTTCTGGAAAAGACCGATGTTGTTTCTTACGGAGCCTGCGGATTGCCTTATTTCATTGAAGATGTCATCAAACAGAGCAATGATTTACTGGCCCTGCCCCTAAACGCGCTATTGCAGGATCATATCGATGTACGCTTACAACAAGAAGTTGTGGAAATCAATTTGCAAAATAGAGTGGTAATCAGCCGCTCAGCGGATGGGAACACACAGGAAAAGCACCATTTCGATAAACTGGTGCTGGCCACCGGAGCGCGGCCTATTGTCCCTCCTTTAGAAGGTGTAGAGCTTAAAGGAGTTTACACTATCCGTTCTTTGCGGGGCGCTGAACAGCTAAAGCAGGAATTACAATCCGGTCGCCACCGCTCTGCGGTAATCATTGGCGCCGGTTACATTGGGCTGGAAATGGCTGAAGCTCTGGTGCAACACGGGCTAAAGGTAACCGTGATTGAACAGAAAGCGCAGGTTCTGCCTTACATCGACCAGGACATGGCTGCCCTGGTAGAACAGACCTTGATCGAAAAGGGGATTACTGTAAAGACCTCTACGACAGTAACGCAAATTACAGGTCAGCAGGAAGTAAGCGGGGTTGTTACCGATCACGGAGAGGTAATTGCCTGTTCCCTGGTCATCTTATCTTTAGGCGTAAAACCGAATGTAGAGATAGCCAAAAAAGCGGGCATTGCCATAGGTAATACCGGCGCCATCCGCGTGGACGATCATCTGCGCACCAGTCACTTACATGTTTATGCCGCTGGTGATTGTGCCGAAGTAAAGAACATTGTCACCAACAAGTACGACTACATTCCCTTAGGAACGACGGCCAACAAACAGGGCCGTGCCGTTGGCGACAATGTCTCCGGAAAGCGAACGCGTTTTGCCGGAGTCGTAGGAACCGCCGTCCTCAAAATATTCAATCTGGAAGTCGGACGCACAGGCCTTACTGAAGCCCGGGCCCAACGTTTAAAAATGCCGGCGAAAAGCGTAACCATCAAAGGTCGTTCAAGAGCAGGCTACTATCCCGACGGAAAACGCATTACTCTCAAGCTGATCTTTGATTTTTTGAACGGGCGCTTACTGGGCGCCCAGATGATTGGCGAGGAAGGTGTAGCCAAAAGGCTGGATGTCCTGTCAACGGCATTGCAACACAAATTAACCGTAGCTCAGGTTAGCGTATTGGATTTAAGCTACGCGCCGCCTTTTGCTCCGGTTTGGGATCCTGTGCTCATTGCAGCCAGCCAGGCCCAAAAGCTGGTGCTTAACCAGCGTTAAGATTTGAAGGACAGGCCATGATGGCTAATGGTTTTGAATACTTTCCTTAAAAGATCAGTCCCGCCTTGTCGGGAGGTGTAATATATAACTAAGTCTGCACCGGGAAAAAAATAAGGGCTCATTGATTTAAAATATTCATTTGAAGAATCTTGCGCTTCTTAATGACAAAATCATTTCTGATAATAAATAGATAGATCAAATGAACAGTTGATAGGTTAAGGTAAAAGTCCCGTAGGGACGAAATGATATTAGCCCGCCGTTTTAACGGCGGGTGAAGGCAAATACACTAAACTTTGATCGACCCCGCTGGAACAAAATAGGAAGCCGTTTTAACGGCTTACACAAATGGACATTTTAATATCTCCCTTAAAAGATTTATGCCGCCAGAGAAGAATGCAAAAATTTTTGTATTGTGTGAGGAAATAAAAACCGTTTAATGGTTGAATGAGCATCGGGCTAACATTACAAATTCCCATTGGTGGTAGATGGGGCAATGATAGAAAATCTCCCCCACAATCCTTCCCCCTCTCCCAGATTTTTATTTTGGGAGAGGAAGATCGAGGGGGTGAGGGCAATTAGTTTTTAATTTAAATCCTCTTTGCGCCATTTGTGACTGCTTTGCCTGTCAGGCGGCGCCTGACAGACCTGCCCCCGAGAATCGGGATTTCCGCTGCGCTCCAACCGGCTGGACAGCCGTCCAGACGGGCTGGCCAGTCCCTGAAAATCGGGACGAGGGGGCGTTCAGTTTACCAGTTAAACGATTCTTCCTCCCGCTAAAGCAGGAATCAGAATGACACCCAGCACCATTTATCTATTCAACCATTCAACCGTTATGTTAAAAGTCAAATAAAAATCGATTTTTTTTAAATTTTGGACAGAGGTATCCTTTCTTATTTATTCATCTTAAAAAATTTTCTCCAAATTTCCTTTAATAATAAAATATCCGA
>NZ_JBSMDE010000130.1:0-12744 GCF_056497305.1 Caldithrix sp.
CCCCCATGGTCTCTTCCAGCGGAGTTTCTGGATCCGGCCGATGATGATAAAAAATATCAACATAATCCAGGCCCATTCTTTTCAAACTCTGGTCCAGACTGGCCACCAGATATTTCCGCGAGCCCCAATCGCCGTAAGGCCCCGGCCACATTGGCCAACCCGCCTTGGTCGAAATAACCAGTTCGTCACGGTACGCTTTCAAATCCTGAGACAAAATACGTCCAAAATTCTCCTCTGCTGATCCAGGGGGCGGACCGTAATTGTTGGCTAAATCAAAATACGTGATTCCCAGATCAAAAGCATGATGGATCATCTTTCGTGCATTTTCAAAAACATCAACCCCACCAAAGTTGTGCCACAGGCCCAGAGAGATAACCGGTAACTTTAATCCACTCTTACCGCTTCTACGATAAATCATCGACTCGTACCGTGTTTCAGATGCCTTATAAACCATAATTTTACTCCTTCTTTTGATAATACATCCTTTTTTTTTTAACTTAAATTGAATCTAAGCAAAGAGAGAGAATAATGAAATTTTTCATCGGTTTAACCTTGCTATTTTTTCTAAGCTGTTCTTTTCAGCCCAATTTTAATATTAAATTTGAAAAAGTCGCCGACGGGCTGCAATTTCCGGAAGGTCCGGCCTGGGATGGGCACGCAAACCTCTATGTCTCCAATTGCTATGGCAACTGGTTAGCTGTAGTTTCTCATGGTAAAACAGACACCTTTGTTACAGTCGATTCCAGCCGGAACTGTTTTCGCCAGACCAACGGCCTAACTGTTCATGCTGACGGATATCTTTATGCCTGCGATTTTGGATTGGGCGCCATTGAACGCTTCGACCAAAATGGAAACTGCCAGATCATCGAAGCCGGATTTAATCGCCCCAATGATCTGGCCTTTGGCAAGAATGGCAATCTCTTTTTTACAGATCCCAAGTCCTACGACAAAAACAAGCCCGATGGCAAGATCTACCAGTATCATTTTAAGATCGGCAAAGTGATGTTAGTGGCAGACAGTCTCTGCTTCCCCAATGGCCTTGCCTTCACCCAAAATGGAGATTACGTCTATGTGGCAGAATCCGCTCAAAACCGCCTTTTAAAATTTAGAGTAGAAAAAGACGGGATGTTCACAGAGCGGGAAGTCTTTGCTGTAATGCCCGGAGGCGATCCGGACGGCGTGGCCCTGGATGTTCAGGGAAATGTCTATGTGGCCCATTTCGGTAAAGGAAGAATTGCCGTCTTTTCCCCGGAAGGAAAAGAAATAGCCTCCATCCCTGTTCCCGGTAAAAAACCATCGAACCTGGAATTTGCCGGCTCTGATTTAAAAACCCTCTACGTTACCGAAGATGAAAGCAACGCCCTTTATCGCGCCCGCGTCCCCATACCGGGCTTACCGTTAAGTTATCAACAAAAGGAAATCCATGAAAACCATTAAGTGCCTACCCCTCCTTTTGTTTCTTTTTGGCGGAGCCTTTACCATGCAAGCATCATCCGTGGATTCATCGTTTTTGGCCGGGCTTCTGCCCGACACCCTGGAAGGTTGGCGTCCCGGCACTTCCGATCAAATTTACACACCACAGAATCTGTACGAATTCATCGACGGTGGAGCCGAGCTGTACCTCTCGTACGGCTTCCAAAAACTTTATCACCGAACCTATGTACGCAAGGATTATCCGGATATTCTGGTGGATGTGTTTGACATGGGAAGCGCGGACAATGCCTTCGGGGTTTTTATGCACACGCGCGAAAAGGTGGACGCCACCTTTGGTCAGGGATCGGAATACGTGCAGGGTTTTTTGAATTTCTGGAAAGACCGTTATTACATTTCCATTTTAACCATGGCCGAAACGCCGCAGAGTAAAGCGGCGCTGTTCAAACTGGCCGCGCAAATCGATGCTCAAATCCCACAAAAAGGAGAAATCCCCGACCTGGTGCGTAAGCTGCCGCAAGAAGGTTTAAAACAGGCATCCGTTCGCTATTTCCATCATTACATCTGGCTCAACAGCTATCTTTACCTTTCCCATGACAATATCCTGAACATTTCTGAGAAAGAGCGCATCGCGCTCGCAAAGTACGACGACGGCTCAACCCTGGTAATCATTCGCTACGAGAACGACCAGAAAGCAAAAAATTCCTACCAGACGCTTGGCCAAAAATACTTCCCGCAAATGAAGAAAAATGATGTTTTCCAGGTCCGAAATATCTTCCTGACATTCGATTTGCATCCTCCCTACCTGATCATCGCAGCTAACGATCAAAGCGCAGACGGCTTGAAAAAATTGGTGCAAAAAACCATCGCTCAATTAAAATAGGAGGAAGGCGCATGTCTTCTACCATAAGCCGCCGATCTTTTTTAAAGACCGGCTTAGCCGCTGGCGCGGCGCTGTATCTGCCTTTAAGCGCGCCGCTTTTCAGTGAAAGCGGGAGCCCCAAAAAATCAACCGTCATTTTGATTCGCCGCAAAGATTTATTCTCTAAAACAGGCAAAATACAGCCCGCAGTGGTTCAGGAGATGCTGGACGAGGCCTTGTTGAAGTTAACCGGCAGAGAAAACATCCATGCCGCCTGGGCGTCTATTATTAACAAAGACGACGTGGTGGGCATTAAAAGCAATGTCTGGCGTCCTTTACCCACGCCGTTCGAGGTAGAAATCGCCATTAAAAAGCGCGTTTTGCAGGCCGGCGTAAAAGAGGGCCATCTTGCAGTTGACGACCGCCGCGTTTTGCAAAATCCGCTTTTTAAAAAAGCCACGGCGCTGATCAATGTCCGTCCCATGCGCACCCATGCCTGGTCGGGCGTTGGCAGTTTGATCAAAAACTACATCATGTTTGTCCCGCGTCCCGCAGAATATCATCCGGATTCCTGCGCCGATCTGGCGGCCATCTGGAAATTGCCGATCGTAAAAGACAAAACGCGCTTGAATGTGCTGGTTATGTTTACGCCCCTTTTCCACGGCATGGGACCGCATCATTTTAACCCTCGTTTTACCTGGCGCTACAACGGGCTGCTGGTGGGCTTTGATCCGGTGGCTGTGGATTCGGTGGGCGTACAAATCATCCAGGCCAAACGCCGACTCTATTTTGGAGAGGAGCGTCCGATCAATCCGCCGCCCAAACATATTGTTCTGGCAGAAACGCGCCACGGCCTGGGCTACGCCAATCCGCAAAAGATTGAGCTGATAACCCTTGGCTGGCAGAAAGATTTACTGCTTTGATTCATCCCCTGAATACGGGTGGGAATGGCGCACAAGAACAGAGTTAGATATCTGATCTTAAATCCGCTTTACCTGCCGGCTTGAACCAATGTTTACTGCTTGCTTTTCGCCAGCCTTTTTCGCGGTAAAGCGCATCCTGAAAAAATAGGTGTATTTTGTTAGTTTATTGTTTATATTTAAAATAGAATAAGTTTTTTAGTAAATTAAGGAGCCTTTCATGAAACGAAGAGACTTTATGCAAACATCCACCGTGCTAACGGCAGCGGTTGCTTTATTGCCGGCCCATTTGCTCAGCGCCTCGGCCATGGCGGCCAACGCACAAAAATTTCCGGCGCCGCTCAAACCAAAGATGGATGGCGACGTGAAAGAATTTCGCCTGTTTGTCGATTTCCACCAGCAGGAGATTGTGCCCGGTTTTAAGATCCACACCCTGGCCTTTAACAATCTGGTGCCGGGCCCGGAAATTCGTGTGCGCCGCGGAGACAAAGTGCGCGTAATCTTCAAAAACAAAACGGAGTTAAATCACACCATTCACTGGCATGGGATGCACGTTCCCTGGCGGATGGACGGCGTGCCGTATGTGACGCAGATGCCGGTGATGCCCGGTCAGGAATTTGTGTACGAATTTACGGCCGAGCCCCAGGGCACTCATTTTTACCACTGCCACTGGGGCACGCTGCTGCACATGCAGGCCGGAATGTACGGCAGTCTTATAATTGAAGACCCGGACGATCCCATCCGCAAACGATTCCCGTACGAACGGGAGTACACCTTGCTTTATTCGGCGCATGATGTGAACTTTTTGCGCGAAGAGCTGAACAGTATGCTGGAGCGCATGAAAGAACGCATGTATTTAATGAAGACCGGCCGTTTCAACAAAGAGCGTTTTGCCGTTTTTGATACCAAAGAGGAGTTTGAGCAGGCGGTCAAAAACGGCTACCAGCCGCCTTACGTGGTTAACCGCCGCGCGCCGGATGAACTGCCCGTGCCCAACTGGTTCACCGTCAACGGCAAATCCTACCCCATGACGCCCAACCTGTACATTAAGCAGGGCGAAAACATCCGCGTGCGCCTGATTAACGCCGGAACGGAAGAACACTATCTGCACTTGCACGGCCACGATTTCTGGCAGGTAGCCGACGACGGCCTGCCCCTGGCCCAGCCCTGGCAGCGCAATACCCTGCGCCTGAGCCCGGGCAAAACGCTGGACATTATTATCGAAGGCAAAAACCGCGGCATCTGGACCTTTCATGATCATGACACAAGACGCGTGACCAACAACGGTCTTTACCCGGGCGGCAATTTGTTGGCTCTGGTTTACGAAGATTTGCCGATTGAAGAAACAGAACTGAATATGATGGCCAAAAAGATGGGCTTGAAAAATCTGCCCATTGTGGCCCTGGATGAATAACAGGGCGCTGCTGTTTAACGATTTAAAAATCAGGAGATTAAAATGTATTTCGTAAAAAAAATATTCCTATTGGTATTTTTCGCGGGCTTTTGCACAGGCGCCTTTGCCCAGGTGAGCCCGGAAATTCAACTGGGCGCGCGCGGCGTGATGTCTTTTAATACCGACATCGCCAATGATGAGCAAGCGACCAGCGTAAACGATTTTTCCGATACCGGCCTTTTGCTGGGCTTCCGGCAAAAACTGTACAACCATTTCCGGGCGCAAATGGTCATTGGCTTGCAGTTCCCGGATGCAGACTCCGATCTGGGTCAGGTGTTCTTTCACCAGACATTTCTGAAAATCGAATCAAAAAAACACATCTTTAAAATGGGACGTTCGCGCGTGCGCAGCGCTTTAATTGAGTTCCCCACCCTGCGAGACGACGACGCCTTGCTGCTGACCGACGTACTCAATCCCTATTCTTCCGGAGAAAATACGGAAGACCACCAGTACGGCAATGTGATCGAAGTGGCCCATATCTTTGCTCAGCGCTACTGGCTGCGCTTACACGGCGAACACTTTACCAAAACGCCGCAGGCGCCGGCCGCCTCGGAAACCGATTTCAGCCTGAATGCAGTGGGCGTTTCTTTTGAATATATCGTGCCGGAGACCCAGCTATGGAATCGGCCGCGCATTCAGCAGCTGGGCATTGGTTTAAACAATTTTTTGACCGATCAGCGCGGTTATTCCAGCCAGTTTGACAAGACCTTAAAAAGTATTATCGTTTCTGGCGTTTTTAATATTAAGCCCGATCCGATCTATTTTGTGGATACGCGTTTTCAGGTGGTGTACAATTTAGGCTTTGATGATGTTAAGAGCATCGGCAATTTTTTTGATCTGGCGCGCGCCACGGCGGCAGCGCACTTCTTTTCGCTGCGCTTTTTGTACCGCAAGCTGGAACGCCCCACACTGCAGCTGGCGCTTTCCGGCGGTTTTAATGTTTTCCCGAATTTAACGCGCGAAACAAAGCAGTGGCAGATGGTGGCCAGCGCCTTTTACCGGCTGGGCGAAAATTTTGATGTGGCGCTGCAAATACAGCATTCAAAATTCAGCGGAGATTTAAAGGCTCTGTACGGAAAAAGCGAAACGCGCATCCAGTTCGGCCTGGTCTATTCGATCGATCAACGCTGGAACAAACAGTTCGACGATCGCAATTCTCTACTGAACCTGGAACACGGCTATATCCCTTAAACGAGGCCGCAAAAGGCGGCCTGAAATAAAAGGGGTAGCAAATAGTGATGGCCGATTGAAAGTTGGATCGTTAAAAAAAACGCAACACGGTTTTACCGCTTAAGCGTCACGGCGTTCAGGCCGGGGTAGAGGATGGAAGGTGTGAACCGCTGGCAAGCCGCTAAAATGTTTTTGTGAAACACGGGGGTAAGGCGTCCGGTTACGTGCGCGGCTTTTTAAAGAAAAAGAGCATCAATTCCACCGTCAGGACAAAAATGGCGGCGAGGTAAAGGCCGAGTAACAGCCAGAAAAGATTCCCCAGCCTGAACGTCTGATAATAATTCACCTCGGCGGTCAAATAGAACAGCCCCACCAGAAATAAAAGCGTGAGATTGGAAAACCACCATAAATAGCGGCTGACTTTTTTTACCGTCAGCTCTCTTTTTTCGGGCGAAAGCCAGTAATCTTTGTGCGGAATGTTAATTAATTCTTCCGGTCTTTTGGGAAGATAGTAGAGCATTAACTGGAAAAGAGCGGCCATAAAAAGAAGAACGCCGATATCGATGATGAGAAGCGTTGTTTTGGAAGCCCAGCCGGTGGCATTGCCCAGGGCATTAAAGTGGATGGCAACGCGCTCCGGCAGCCGCGGAAAGAAATAAACCTGCGTGCCAATACCGGCAAGCGTCAGCCCCCACATGGTCGTGCAAAAAAAGGCGTTTTGATTAATGCGCAAAAACTTCATCGGTCTGCCAGTTTATTTTATCTCCGGTGATGTTAATATCTACAGGCTGCTCAATATTAAAATGCAAGATGTTTTGCGGATTGGTCAGGCGCACCACGCAAACCTCCTTAATTCTTGAAATGGGCACCACGTCGTCGCCCATGCCGTTGGTTCTTTTCTGGCTGGACCAGTAAACCACCTTTGGAGTTTGCTTCTCGTCCAGGTACCAGCCCAGAAAGATAACCGAGTGGCCGCCGCCGTTTTCCCAGGAGATATTCATAAAATCGCCGGGCCGGGCCTGATTCGGTTTGATTCTGACGCCCATTTGTGTGTACTGCACCAGAGCAAAGTGGTTGCCGTAGCCGTCCGCGTTCCACTTGCCCCACAGTTTAACATGGTCTTCCCGTCTGCCGCCGTCCAGCTCCTGCATGCGGGCTGCTTCATAACGCTCTTCGGAGAGCTGCGGCGCGCGGTCTGCAAAAATCAAATTCAGCGCTTCAATAAAAGCAGCGTAGGTGGAGCCGCTGCAGTAGCTGGTGGGCCGTGGCGGATTGATCAACGATCGGCCGAACAATTTTAATTCATAGCCAATGGGCGATTCCGGCGGATCGGCTTTTAATCCGGCGAAATAGCCTCCGCCGTCCGGCGCATGGGCCTGAACCCTGTCGATGGCCTGGAGGATGAAAAAGTTGTAGCCGGAAACATATTTGCCGAATATTTGTGCGTGGCGCGTGTGGTGCGTGCCGGCGGCAAGGTCTTCTTTTTTTAGAACAAACCAGCTTCCATCGTCTTGCGTTGGGTGTAGTTGATTGGCTTTGCTGCAAAAGGTGAACAGCAAAAGCGGAAAGATCAACAATAAATGTTTCAAAACCTCTTCCTTTACTTTTTGTAATATTTAAGCGCTTCTGGCAGCAGTTTTTTCAAATTTTTGATGCGCGTTTCATCCGAAGGGTGAGTGCTTAAAAATTCCGGAGGCTTATTCCCGCCGCTCATCTGCGCCATGCGCTGCCAGAAGTTAATGGCTTCGTGGGGATCATAGCCGGCCATGGCCATAAAAATTAATCCTAAATGGTCGGCTTCGCTTTCTTGCAACCTGCTGTAGGGCAGTAAAACTCCAACTTGAGCGCCGATGCCAAAAGCCGCTAAAAACAACTGGCGCGTTTCTTCCGGTTTCTTTTCGAGCGCCTTGCTTAAAGCCAGGCCGCCCAGTTGAAAGAGCAGCCCCTGGCTCATGCGCTCATTGCCGTGTTCGGCCACGGCATGGGCGATCTCATGGCTCAAAACCACGGCCAGGCCGGTCTCATTTTGCGTAATGGGTAAGATGCCGGTGTAAACCACCACCTTGCCTCCCGGCAGACACCAGGCGTTAACCTGAGGATCTTGCACCAGATGAAATTCCCACTGATAGCCGGCCAGTCGGCTGGACATGCCTTTTTCTGCGAAGTAGTGTTCTACGGCTTTTTGAATTCTTCTGCCCACACGCTCAACCATCCGGGCCTGCGCAGTGCCGGTAATCACTTTGTGCTCTTTTAAAAACTGGTCGTACTGCTGAAAGCTCATATTTAAAATTTGTGGAGCCGGAATGAGGTTCAACTGCTTGCGTCCGGTTAGAGGAACCGTGGCGCAGGCAATTAAAATGGCCAGCAGCGGTAAGAGAATGATCGATGTGCGTCTCATTTTTACCCCATCTTTTTTATCAAATATTAATCCAGTTGAAGGAAAAAAGCAAGTTTTATGGCCTGCCTTCCATTATTATTCAAGTAAGCGTAACAAAGACCGATAAATGAATTGATACTTTAGAACATCACAAAAGGTATTTTCAACGATGATCAAAATTAAGAACAGGCGAGTACAAAATTTTCTTAAAAACAGCGAACAACTGCCCTCGCTGCCAGTGATCTCTCTAAAAATTATCCAGCTTACTGAGGACCCGGATTTCGATATTAAAGACCTGGCCAACATCATCAAAGCGGACGCGGTTTTTACGGGCAAATTACTGCGCATCGTGAATTCTTCCTATTTTGGTCTGAGACGCGAAGTAAAAAGTATTGAACAGGCCATCTCGCTGTTAGGCGTGGATTCGATCCGTAATCTGGCCATTACGTTCAGCCTGTTTGATGTCTTCCCTGCCGGTCATTCGGATATTTACCCGGAGTTATTTAAAAAGTCGCTGTGCGCCGGAATTGTTTCCAATTTTGTGTCCGAAATTGTACAGCAAGAAGAAAAAGAAGAGTTGTTTTTGGCCAGTACTCTGCAGTACCTCGGCGCCTTTTTCCTGACGTTCATGATTCCCAAAACCTACCGGGCCATTCTGGAAGAAGGCCGGCGCCGCGGGCTGCCCTTCCTGTTTATCGAAAAAGCGGAGCTGGGCATAACGCATCTGGAAATCGGTCTTTTTGTGGCCAAAAAATGGCGCTTGCCGAAAATCATTGAACAGGCCCTGCAGTACAGGATTAAGCGCGACATTTATTTTTTTAAAGAGTCTGCTCAGGAAATTATTTCAAAACTGGAAATCGTTCGCATTGGCAGTCTTGCCGCGGAAATATTTTTTGGATACCACCGCTCCCTTTCCATGGCCCTCTTCCGGCAAAACCTTCAACATATTTCCGGAGAGATTACCCGTGAAGTCGCCCAGGACTTACTTTCCTCGGTTCCGAATTTAATGAAAAACATGTACGACCAGTACGGCCTGGATTTTACCGGCGATATGAGTTACGATGATATTGTCCGCCAGGCGGAGCAGGAGCTGATTCAACTAAGTTACCGCAATGTTCGCACCTATTTCGAAATGCAAAGAATGAAAAACCAACTCCAGGAGCTGGAGGAAAAAAGACCGACGGACTAAGGCTTTTTCATTGTTTCTTTTCCCAGAATTTGGGATTCCAGGTGGTGCAGCCCGGCACATGCGCCTCCCTTAAAGCCTGCTCAATCTTTTTTAGACTTTGTTTGAAAAAGGACCCTTCGATGGCCGGAAACAACTCGCGCTCTTCAAAACGCACATGGCTGATTACCATATCTGCCAGTTCGTTTAGCAGGCGCCTAATTTCATCTTCATCGCTTAAGTGATTTAATTTCTTTACCAGGTCAGCCATGGTTTGATGTTCTTGAAGAACCTGCGTTCTGAGATGTTCGGGGACGTTCGACCATTCCTGGCGCGTCATGATGATTTTTTCTTCACGTTGAAAATGGGGAAAGAGGTCGTTTTGCCAGATGAAATTAGCAAATTCAAGTAGAATGCGCGTTTCGGTACGGTTTGCAATTCCTTTTTGCAGGCGATTGGCGTTTAACAACGCATTATGGTGTTCCCACGACAGGGGCACAAGATATTTGCTGCGTTTCATGGTTTTGCTCCTGAGTATTTAAAACAGGCCCTGCTCACTTCCCGTGAACAGGGCCTGAGTACAGCAAGGCGCTATGAACTTATTGCTTTTCCATCATGCGGCCGCCCAGATGTTCGGCCAAAAATTTTTCCATGGCGCGGTAAAAATCGAACCGGTTTTCTTCATTGCGAAAACCATGGCCTTCATTGTCTTTGACCATATATTCTACTTCGATGCCCCTTTTGCGCAGAGCTTCCACCATTTGATCTGATTCCGCCTTGTTGACGCGCGGATCGTTGGCGCCCTGAGCGATAAACAGCGGCGCTTTTATTTTATCGGCATGGAAGACCGGCGAAGCCTCGGCCAGCAGCAAACTGTCGCGCTGCGGATGGCCGACCATTTCATGAAACATGTCCAGGTAGGGCTTCCAGTAAGGCGGAATGGTGTTCAAAAAGGTGAACAGGTTGGAAACGCCGACGTAATCGATACCGCAGGCGTAAAGATCGGGCGTAAAGGCCAGCCCGGCCAGAGTGGCGTAGCCGCCATAGGAGCCGCCGTAAATGGCAATTCGTTCGGGATCGGCAATGCCCTGTTTAATCAGCCACTGCACGCCGTCGGTGATGTCATCCTGCATCTTTTTGCCCCACTGCTTAAAGCTCATTTGCCAGAATTTTTTACCATACCCGGTAGAACCGCGAAAGTTGATCTGTAAAACCGCATAACCACGATTGGCTAAAAACTGAACTTCAGGATTGAATCCCCAGGAATCGCGATGCCAGGGACCGCCATGGGGATTCACCACCACCGGTAAATTTTTGGGCTCCAGCCCTTTGGGCAAAGTCAAATAGCCATGAATCGTTAAGCCATCTCTCGACTTAAACGTAATGGGCTGCATTTCAGCCATGTATTCTTCTTTCAACCAGGGACTGACATCCGTCAATTTCGTCAGCTTCTTGGCGGCTAAATCGTACAAATAATAAGAGCCTCGCGTTTTGTCGCTGTACGTTCGAACCAGGCATTTGTCTTCGTTTTTGTTAAAATCAACAACTAACACTTCGTAATCAGGAAGTAAGCTTTCCAATTCTCTCTGTAACTGACGTCTTTGATCATCAAAAAACACATATCGCTGGCGATCCGTAATGTACGAAGCGCCGGTGACCACTTTACGCTTTTTTGAAAGCATCACCCCGGCCACATCGACTTCAGGGTGTTGATAAATCACCTGCGTTTCTTTGGCCCGTTCCAGATCAAATTTGACCAGAGCCTCTTTGTCGCGTCCAATGTTCGACTTGGCGTAAATAATTTTAGGATCATCAAAACTGAAAAAGAGTGGCTGCATGGTCTCTTTAAAGGAAGTGGTCAGAATGACCTTAAACGGACTCTTTTCGTCCTTACGATAAAGTAAACTGGTATTCACCCCATCGGTTGTGGTGGCCAGACGGATATTCCCATCCCAGTCCGTAATCCATCGAGAAATATTACCCGGATTTTGAGCGATCATCTCCATTTCACCGGTATTGATGTTAATTCGGTAAGCGTCAAAAACACGGGGATCGCGTTTGTTCATCTGGATAATCATGTGTTCCGGATCGTCTTCCAGGTCGTCAATAATTCCCACACGTACTTTTTCGAAAGGCGTTAAGACCGCAGGATTACTGCCGTCGATATTTACGGCGTACAATTTAAAGTTTTCGTCTCCGGCCTTGTCCTGAACATAGATGATTCGTTGATCATTGGCCCAGGCGAAACCGGCAATATCGCGGTTTTCTGCGCTGGTAATGCGCGTAGCCTGCTCTTCGCCGATCTTTTGCACAAAGACATTTAAGCGGCTTTTCCAGGGCTGCAAAAAGGCAATGTGTTCTCCATCCGGAGAGAGTTTAAAGCTGGTTTTGGTTGGATTTTTGAAAAAATCCTCCATGGGAATGAGCGGAGGCTGCTGTTCTTTTTTCCCGCTCTGACAAAAAACCAGGAAATTAAGAGAAAGAGCCAACATGAGGGTCATGAAAATGAGTTTGCGCATTGCGTTCTCCTTATTTTAATAAAATTTAAGTTTCTCTTTTAATAGTTTTTGCGTGTAAGGATTGACGTCGATTTTTTTTATCATCTCTGAATCAAACCAGCCAACTTCCGAGGCATCGTCGCCCGCGGTGGCATGGCCTTCGAGATAATCGGCCAAAAAATCTAAAATGACGTAGTGAAAACGTATTTGCTGGTTTGGGTTGCGCTCGATGACTTCAAAGGTGTAAATCAATTCACGCACCTCTGCTTTAATGCCGGTTTCTTCCAGAAGTTCACGCTGGCAGGCTTCCTTTAGTGTTTCGCCCAGCTTTAGCCGGCCGCCGGGGATGGCCCATTGGTCTTCTGCCGGCGGATTTTTTCTTTTAACGAGCAGTACTTTGCCGTCCTTAATAACAACGGCGCCCACGCCTATTTGCGGATAACTTTGTTCGGTCATTTTTTTATTTCTGTGAATTCATTACGCCTAATTTAATGTTTTACTATCTCTGTTTCAAAATATTACTTATTTATTACGCAAAAAAACAAAAAAAGTTAAAAAAATGAAGGAAGATTAAACAAAATGTTACCTTACAGTACTTCTTATCGTAATTTTTGAACCGTGATTAATGGGATTGAATGATTTTCATGATTTAATTCGTTCGGGGGAAGTTCTTTCTCAATTTTAAGGGAAAATTTTGAAGGCAGAAAAATAATCATGGCCATCCACAAATCGGGCCAATCGCGGTTCAGAATACTCCGCCATGCCGCCTAAAAATTAAAAGATGGCCTCTGCCTTCCCCTGTTGTTGGAAAATAGATTTGAATCACAATCCAGTTTTCAACTTTTAGTAATTTTAGTCGAACCCGTAA
>NZ_JBSMDE010000131.1:0-9082 GCF_056497305.1 Caldithrix sp.
CTGTTTTAATCACAATTATATTTCGCGCAGATTTAGCAGATATTCGCAGAAATAATTTAAACCAATTCTTCAACACGTCCTCCCTAAAACAGCATAAAAATTTTCGCATCCCGCTGTGGCGGGATTATAAGTTTTGAAGGAAGTATTCTAACCCCGCCACAGCGGGGTGGGGAATTTTTTGTGCTAAAGATCCTATCCCCCCGCCCCCCTTCCCTTCTTTTAATAAAGGGAAGGGGGAGCAAATTGTGCCGCTTTGCTGAGTTTTACTCTGAGATGTTAAGATATTTTGCAATTTTTTTTACAATCTTTGCGCACTTTGTGAATGCTTCGCTCTTACCAAAGTCTCGAGCTGAAGCTCGAGTTACGTCTGAAGCGGGATTCAGAATGACATGCCAGCACAGTCCTTCACTGCCTGGGCACAACTTGTCCCTTCGCAAAATAATTCGTAATTCGTAATTTTTAATTAAAATTAATTCTTTGCCTGTCCGGTGGCCAGACGGGCCTGTCAGGCTGGTGCTGCCAGACTGGCCTGTCCGGTGCCAGACGGGTGACCTCTGTGGTTTCTAAAGGTTTCGACTCTGCTGTCTTAGGATAACGGAGCTGCACTCACTTCCAGTTGCGTTGAATGGAACATTTTTTAAATTAACGGCCAGAGAGATTAACATCCTGAAACGCATTGCCGGAGCTACCATGAAATACGCACAGAATCCCTGGAAGCGACTCTCTTCCAGATTAGTTTACCAGAACGAATGGATACGCCTGCGGGAAGATCAGGTTCTTACCCCCAGCAATACTAAAGGAATTTATGGGGTGGTGGAACCTTACCCGGCCATTGGCGTGGTGCCTTTCACCGATGATGGTTGCACATTCCTGATCGGCCAATACCGTTACACGCTGAATATTTACAGCTGGGAAATTCCGAAAGGAGGCGGCCAGGTCGATGAATCCATTCTGCAAGGCGCTCAACGGGAGTTAATGGAAGAAACCGGCCTCACGGCGTCTAAATGGGCTTATTTGGGTAGCGCCTACACATCCAATTCCTTTACCAACGAAACAGCCTACCTTTTTCTGGCCTGGGATTTGAAAAGCGGAAAAACCAATCCCGATCACACCGAGCAACTGGAAGTGCGCAAAGTAAAATTTACAGAAGCCTGGGAAATGGTGGACAGTGGGATTATTAAAGATGCCATGTCCATTATTGGCCTGCTAAGAGCAAGAATGCTTCTGGTAAATTGGGGCTGGCTTAAAGAAGCGACCTGAAAGAGAACCTCTTATTTCGGTTTGCCGCGTAAAAAGACGCTCAAAAATCTCAATTCCGGCACATTTTCAAAAATAATGGTCATGGTGGCCAAAATGGGAACCGCCAGAATCATACCGGCCACACCCCACAAATAGCCCCAGAAGATTAAGGAGATAATCACCATCAAAGGACTGAGGTTTAGTGTGCGGCCCATTAAACGCGGTTCAATCAAATTGCCCATTGCGGTTTGCAATATGGTCAAGGCCAGCAACATCCAGAAGGCCCTGGAAAATGACCCGAACTGCACCAGGCTGAACAATACGGGTAACAAGGATGCAATAATGGAGCCAATATTGGGGATAAAATTAAACAGGAAGATTAAAAACCCCCAAAAAATGGCAAAATCAAGGCCAAAGGCCAGAAAGATCAAAATACTGATCCCGCCGGTCAAAAAACTAACAATGGTTTTGGCCCCCAGATAGCGTTGAATTTGCGTGGTAATGCTATTAAGGATGGAGATGACCTGCTCAGCCTGGTTATGATCAAAAGCCAGCCGGATTTTGGTGTCAATATTCCGCTTGCCCATCAAAAAGTAAGCCAGAAAAATAATGACGATGACGGTCTTGAACAAAAAGGTAAAAAAGGAGCCAACACTGCTCAGCACCCCTTCGGCAATGTTCAGATTTTTAATCGCAGAAATCCAATCGATCTGTTTCCAGGTAGAACGATCCAGGTACACCTGATATCTGGATTGTTCCAGAATATGGTTAAATTTCATCAAGAAACTATCGATGGATTGAATCATGCGTTCCTGGTAGCGGGGGAACTGATCGACAAACATTTGAACATTGGCGTAGACTAATAAACCCAGCAAATAGAGAATGACGAAGGACAAAATCAGCGTGATAATAACCGCCAGAAACATGGGAATTTTGTGGCGTGTAAAAAAGGCAACGATCGGCTCTAAAATAAAGCCAAGGAAAAGGGCGATTAGAAATGGCAGAATAATCGATCGTCCGATGTACAATACCCAGACAATCAAAAAGACAATAATCAGACTAAGTGCAATGTTAATGAATTTAGCGCTGAAATTTCCGTCTCTCTGATCGATCATAATTCCCCGATGGTTTCGTTCAGTTTTCCGGTGGCTGCCAACCGCTTTAAAAACTCTTTTAAAATAGCTTTGCCCCTGTCTCTGGAATAAAATTGCCGAATTTTTTTGATGACTTCAACTTTTTCCACTTTCCCTTGCTGAATCGACTTACGATGGTTTTCAAATATCCGTTGAGCTGCTTGAGGTCGTGGTCCGAAATGGAAGAGGTAATTCCCCTCTTCATCCAGCACAACAACCACCGGGATGGCTCGCCCGCCATTGGTCAAAAACAGATCCATCAATTCCGGATTTTCATCTCTTAAGGCTATACGAATTTCAGCCTTTTTGTTTTCAAAAAATTTCTGCAAAACAGGCAAAATAGCCGTTGAGTCTCCGCACCAGGGCTCTGTAATGACCAGAATTTTTAATTCTGGCAGATCCATCTGCGCATAATCGTCCACCTCTGCCCTGTTGTAATGCAACTGGTGCAGCTTCTGTTGCTCGCCTAAAATGGGCAGGTATTCCTCTAAGGTCAATGCCTTTTCAAATTCAGATTTTAAGTTCATCAATGTCCGATCCATACGGTTTTAATGTTGACAAATTCTTTAATTCCATAATGCGACAACTCACGGCCATAGCCTGACCTTTTAATTCCACCAAACGGCAAACGGGGATCGGATTTGACCAGACCGTTAATAAATACGGCTCCGCTTTGAATTTCTCTGGCCAGGGTTTTCCCCTTTTCGATGTTTTGCGTCCACAGGCTGGCCCCTAAGCCAAATTGTGAATCATTGGCTACGGCAATGGCTTCATCTTCGTCCTGGACGGGAATGATGGCTGCCACAGGGCCAAAGGTCTCCTCCTGGTAAACGGGCATGCCTTTTTGCACATCGCTCAGAACGGTTGGCTGGTAGAAATTGCCCGGGCCTTCCACAGCTTTACCGCCCAGTAACAGGCGTGCGCCCTGTTTTACAGATTTTTCTACCTGATTGTGCAAATCGCGCACCAGATCCGGTCGGGCCAACGGGCCCACATCCGTTGATTCATCAAGCGGATCGCCTACTTTTAAAGTTCGCATTTGGGCTGCCATCTTCTCTTCAAAGGCAGGGAGCAAGGCCTCGGCCACAATAAAGCGTTTGGCTGCAATGCAACTTTGCCCGGCGTTGATCATTCTGGCCTGAACCGCGGTTCGCACTGCTTTGTCCAGATCGGCGTCCTGCAAAACGATGAAGGGATCGGAACCGCCCAGTTCGAGGACGGTTTTTTTAATTTCCCGTCCGGCCATCGCCGCAACGGCTGCCCCGGCCGGCTCGCTCCCGGTTAATGTGGCCGCCTGAACATGCGGATCACTTATGACCTCCGGAATCAGGTTAGCCTTAATTAACAGGGTACGAAAGAGGTTTTCCGGAAAGCCCGCCTCCCGAAATATCTGTTCGATGGCCAGCGCGCAACCCGGCACATTGGAGGCGTGTTTCAGAATGCCCGCATTGCCGGCCATTAAAGCCGGTGCGGCAAAACGAAAAACCTGCCAGAAAGGAAAATTCCATGGCATGACGGCCAGCACAATCCCTAAAGGTTCAAAAGCAACGTAACTTTGTTGGGCATCGGTTTCGATGAATTCGTCTCTTAAAAACTTTTCAGCATTTTCTGCGTAATAATCGCACACCCAGGCACACTTCTCTACTTCAGCGCGTGATTCGCGAATAATTTTACCCATTTCCTGGGTAATCAGCCGGGCAAACCCTTCCTTTTTCTTGCGTAAAATATGGGCTGCATTTTTCATTAAGGCCGATCGTTGAACCAGCGACACATGGCGCCAGGCATGAAATTCTTCCTGTACCTGGCTGATTATTTCCTTGACTTCCGGCAAAGTGTGTTCCTGGTACGTCTTGATCACCTCATTGTTAAAAGGATTGATGGAATGCATTGCCTGCTTCCTCCCACTTAAATGACGTGGAATAACCTCAGACTATCGTAAAGCAGATAGCCGGCTATCACAAACAAAAAAATGGCCAGACCATGAACCAGATAATTAAAAAATTGCGTCGGTATTTTGTCCTTATGACGTTTCAGAAATCCGGTTAATAGGTAGAACCAGATCACCGTGCCAAAAGCTACGGAAAGGGCGTAGTCCAGACTATTGATAATTTGCAGAAAGGTATCGGGCCTGGCCTGCTGCTTGTTCTGCTCCATCTTCTCGACCAGGTCGGTGGGTTCCTTTTCCTGAAAAACAGCCTGGTCTCTGATCTCTTCCACATTATTCAGGAAAACGTATTCCATGCCACCGACGTTAATGCCGTTGGCTGCCACAAAAGAGAGAATGACAAAAGAAGAGATCATCCAGCCAAAAATGATGGTTGGATTAAGAAAATTGACAAAAAAGCCGGTGTACAGTCCGTGATGGTGTCGGATATTCTTAATTAATTTTGTTTGGACAACCTCGTTCTCCGCATGATTTCCATTTGTGATCTTAATATGGTACCTTAACAGTTTGATGGCCTGAATAAAGATGAAGAAGGCACCAATCAACAGAATGTAACTTACGACCCACTCATTTTCGGTGAGCAATTTTGTAAATCCAAAAACCAGAATAAAGATGTAAATAAAATCGGCAATGGCTCCGCCGATGGCAATGTACATGGCCCGCTGGCGATGGTCATGTAACGTATTGGAAACCACCAAAATGCTAATCGGACCGGCAACCGGCATGGAGAATATGAATCCCACTACAAAGCCAATGGTCGTTAAAGCAATTATCGTTTCAATCATCGTATTAAATCCAGAATTTATTAAAATGATTTATTGCGCCAATCCCTTTTCAGCAAACCATAACGAATAATACTGAAATATTGGCCATCCTTGTATTTTGCCTCGCGTAAAGTCCCTTCCACTACAAACCCGGTTTTTTCAAATAAGTTTCTGGCCGGCGTATTAAATTCGTACACTTCTGCTTCCAGACGGTGCAAATTGAGTTGTTCAAAAGCGAATTGAATGATTGCGGCCAGGGCATTGCGCCCCAATCCCTGTCCTCTGAAATCGGGCAGGATCCAAATTGTGATTTCAGCCTTGCGATTAAACCAGCGTATGTTCACCAGTTCCACTACACCGGCCACTTGTTCATTCACCTGAATGGTGAACGACATCTTATCCGGCATATTCACCGGATACCAGTTCCGTTCGCTCAGATTCTGCCACTCAGGCAGCCGTTTTTTCAAGGATTTCATCCGTTCCGTATCATCTTCCAGCACAAGCTGAAAGCGCTTACTGTCTATCCGCATTCTTCTGTACTCCTCACCGGGATGAATGGCACAAGATTCAGCACACGGTACAAAACCGGCGCGGTGGCGATCACAAAAACGGCAAATGCAGCGCCGCCAATCACATCAATAACGTAGTGATAGCGTAAATAAACAGTCGAGAAGATTAAGCTGCTGCCAATGATCAGCAACACATAAAAATATTTGCGATGGTATCTGGCCGCAAAATACATGGTCAATAACGTAATCTCGGTATGCCCGCTGGGGAAAGCGTCACGTTGAATGTTTTCCAGGGTATTTAAAAGGTGTTGTAAGCGTTCGGCAAAGCCCAGCCCATGGAGCGGAAAGCTCTGGAGATAATCCAGAGTAAAACGGGGACCAATGGCCGGCACCATGAAGTAGCCCAGATAAGAGAGGTAGAAGCCATAAACAATGATGAAAGCGAAATAATCAAATTCTTCCATGTAATGGCGGCGATACAGCAAAACAGCTAAAGCCAGAGGTAAAAAATAGAAACTGGTGTAAACCAATTGCAAATATTCGGTTAAAACAGGATGGTGCCATTGTTCCAACCAGACGGTTGGATTTACACCAAACAGATTTTGATCGATCTGGATTAGAAGGTAATCCAGGTCATGTGGCCGAACATTGTGGACAATGAAGTGCAGTTCCGAAAAGTTAAACAGGATGATGGGAACGAGATTCCAGACGCGAATCCAGTTTAATATTCGTCCGCCCCCCAATTGAGGAAGCCATAACAGGAAGGCCACAATGGAGAGGTGGATCAAAATCAGTAGAAATCCATTGGTAATTTTGGGATAATTAAATAAAATAACGCTTAAAATAATCAACTGATAAATAATCGTCGCCTTATCGGCTGCGCGCAATTTTCCTTCGTAATATTTTAAGGCATCCAAGATTTTCTAAGCTCCACTTACATTCAACTAAAACAAGACCATCTGCACCGATGTCTGTTCTTTTAAAACAATTCTGTTCTGCCCACAGGGCAATATTACAAATTACAGAGGAATATTTCCATGTTTTTTTGCCGGATTAGAATCCACCTTATTTTGCAACATATGCAAAGCCTGAACAATGCGTTGACGTGTAAAGCGCGGTTCAATGACCTCATCCACATAGCCCAGCTCAGCGGCCAGGAAAGGGTTGGCAAATTTTTCGCGATATTCTTTTTCTTTCTGAGTCAGCATTTGTTCGGGGTCCTCAGCATTGCTGATCTCTTTTTTGAAGATAATTTCGGCCGCCCCTTTCGGCCCCATAACGGCGATTTCTGCGCTTGGCCAGGCCAGATTAACATCCCCGCGGATGTGTTTGGAACTCATCACATCATAGGCGCCACCGTAAGCTTTTCGCACAATCACCGTTACCTTGGGCACGGTTGCTTCAGAAAAGGCGTAGAGCAATTTGGCCCCGTGACGAATGATGCCGCCCCACTCCTGATTGGTTCCCGGTAAAAAGCCAGGAACGTCTTCAAAGGTGATGATGGGAATGTTGAAGGCGTCGCAGAAGCGCACAAAACGCGCGCCTTTAATAGAGGAATCAATATCCAGCACACCGGCCAGATGCTCCGGCTGATTGGCGACAATACCGACCGGAAAGCCATCGATGCGGGCAAAACCAACAATGATGTTTTTGGCATAATCGGCATGGATTTCAAAAAAACTGTCTTTATCGATTACTTTTTGAATAACCTGATGCATGTCGTATGGTTGATTGGGATTTTCCGGAATAAAATTATCGAGTTCTTCAATCAAACGGTTTGGGGCGTCATTGCTTTCGATTTTTGGCGGATCTTCCAGATAATTGGAAGGCAAGTAAGAGAGCAGTTTGCGGATGCTTTGTAAACATTCCACATCATTTTCGCAGGTTACGTGGTTTACGCCACTTTTGGTGGCATGGGTTTCTGCGCCGCCCAATTCTTCGTAACTGACTTCTTCATGGGTAACTGTTTTAACCACATTAGGCCCAGTAACAAACATGTAACTGGTGTGTTTAACCATAAAAATGAAATCGGTAATAGCCGGCGAATACACAGCGCCTCCGGCGCAGGGTCCCATTACAGCAGAAATCTGTGGAACCACACCGGAGGCCAGAGTGTTGCGTAGAAAAATTTCGGCGTAGCCTCCCAGACTGCGCACTCCTTCCTGAATTCTGGCTCCGCCTGAATCGTTTAAACCGATAATCGGCGCCCCAACTTTCAACGCCTGATCCATTATCTTGGTAATTTTCTGGGCAAAGGTTTCGGAAAGGCTACCACCAAAAACCGTAAAATCCTGTGAAAAAACAAAAACCAAACGTCCGTCAATATAGCCGTAACCGGTGACCACACCATCCCCCGGAACACGTTGTTTTTCCAGACCAAAGTCGCGTGTACGGTGCTTGACCAGCATATCCATTTCCACGAAGGAGCCTTCATCTAAAAGGATTTGGAGACGTTCGCGGGCCGTCAGCTTACCTTTTTCATGCTGCCGTTTTATTTTCTCTTCCCCGCCCCCTTTTACAGCCAGGGCTCGCATCTGTTGCAATAGCTTTAAATTTTCCTTATAAGACATATACTCCCCCTACAGATTTTCTATTAAGCCGTTTTCTTTAAAACTAAAATAATCATTCTGGGTAATAATAATGTGATCGTAAATAGGGATATCCAGAATCTTCCCGCTTTCTACTAATTTGCGTGTAATATCGATATCGGCTTGAGAAGGCCTTTTTTGACCGGAAGGGTGATTGTGCAGCACAATGATCCCCTTAGCCAGATAACGGATGGCGGGATTGAACACCTCGCGCGGATGCACCAGCGAAGCGTCCAGAGTTCCCTGGGTAATGCGGAAATCCTGGATGCGCTCCAGGTTGTTGTTCAACAAAATCACATAAAAGGCTTCCTGCTTTAAATGGCCCAGAATGGGCTGGTAGGCCCGGGCCACCTTGGCTGGTTCGCGGAAGGCCACAATCTCACGTTCGGCCATCTCCTTTTGCAGGTTGCGGTACAATTGAAAGGCCGCCATTAAGGTGACCGCTTTGGCCGGCCCAATGCCTTTAACCTGCTGCATTTCTTTTAACGAGGCGTTGCTCAGCGCTTCCAGGGAACCGAAAGCGCGCAACAACTTTTTAGCCAGTTCCACGGCATTGAGACGCGTGGTGCCCTGTCCCAGCAAAATCGCAATCAATTCGGCATTACTGACCGCGTCCACGCCAAAGCGCATCAGTTTTTCGCGCGGCCGCTCATCCAGCGGCCAATCGGTAATGCGCGCCTTGAAATGCTGTGGCTCGTTAATGCGGTTCATTTTACCCCCGATTTTGATGCACGAGATGTTTAAAATTCCCGGAATTGAGAATCTTTTCGTTTTTGAACCAGGATTTGCATGATTTCAGGATTACCAGGATTAGGTTCTCTGTTTTTTTTCAACATACTCAGCTTTCAATACGAAAAACCGCAATTCGAGAATAAAAATCATGGTAATCTTGTAATCCTGGCAA
>NZ_JBSMDE010000132.1:0-22028 GCF_056497305.1 Caldithrix sp.
TTCAGACGTAACTCGAGCTTCAGCTCGAGACTTTTATAAGGTCGAAAGACAATCAGTGAGGCTTCGTGCCATGCGTCATTCCAAATCCCGATCCTCGGGGACATTCCAGTCTGGCAGGCGCAGCCGGACAGGCCCGTCTGGCCGTTGAAGCCGGACAGGCCCGCCAGTCTGGCAAGGCGCAGCCTGACAGGTCTGGCCACCGGACAGGCCCGTCTGGCAGCACCAGCCTGACAGGCCCGCCAGTCTGGCAAGGCGGAGCCTGACGGGGCTGGCCAGCCGGACAGGTTTATCCGGCCGAAGGACGGGCCATTCAACAATTCAACAATTCAACCAATCAACAATTCAACGGTTTTACTTCCACACACAGCACAAAAATTTTCGCATCCCGCTGTGGCGGGATTAGTCTATTCCCATTCATTTTTCAAAAATGGAACAAGAGACTATGTTGCAAGGGCTTCCCTGAGCCATCAAAATATTGGGCCGTTCTTGATATTCGTGCCTATATTCTTTTGCAATGATTGTATCAAAAATGTAAATTAATATTTTGTTGGCGCTTTTAGTAAATCATTAAAAAACAATACATAATAAAGGAAGGGGTGTTAAACTTTTGTCATTTGTTCATTTACACAATCACACACACTTTTCCCTTTTAGATGGGGCGGCCAAAATAAAAGAGATGGTGCGCAGAGCCGCTGAACTTAAAATGGAAGCCCTGGCCATCACCGATCATGGCAATCTCTTTGGCGTATTGGAATTTTACACCGAAGCCAAAGCGGCCGGCATTAAACCGATCATTGGCATGGAAGCGTACGTGGCTCCCAGGGACCATACCTTGAGGAAGCAAGTGGCAGGAGAAAGCACTTCTTACCATCTAGTCTTGCTGGCTAAAAATCATACCGGCTTTAGGAATCTGTTAAAATTGTCTTCCATTGCCTATCTGGAAGGGATGTATTACAAACCGCGGATCGATAAACAGCTTTTGCGACAGTATTCGGAAGGTTTGATCGCCACTTCAGCCTGTATGAAAGGGGAGATCGCTTACAAATTAAGACAGGGCGAACGCGAAAAAGCCATAAAGTTAATCGAAGAATATCAGGATATTTTTGGGGATGATTTTTATCTGGAAATTCAAAACCATTACATCCCGGACGAAGCGCAGGTCTATCCCAAAATTTACCAGTTGGCCCAGGAGATGGGCGTGCCGGTCATTGCCACCAACGATAATCACTACCTGCGCAAAGGGGATCATGAGGCGCACGACATTTTGCTCTGTTTGCAAACCGGAAAAGACCGCGATGACCCGAATCGCATGCGTTATGGTACCGAAGAACTCTACCTCAAATCGGCCGATGAGATGTTCCAGGTATTCAGGGAAACACCTGAAGTTTTGGAACGAACCCTGGAGATCAGCGAAAAAATCGATTTCGAAATTGAATTTGACCGCCGACTTTTACCCAAATTTCCAATTCCCAAATCGGAAGGGAACATCGATGCCGATGAATATTTGCGGCGTCTGACTTACCGTGGAGCCGAAAAACGCTACCCACGCATGGATGACAGAGTAAAACAGCGCATCGACTATGAATTAGGCGTCATCAAGCAAATGGGCTTTGCCGGGTACTTTTTGATTGTCCAGGATTTCATCCGCGCAGCGCGTGAACGGGACATCCCAGTGGGCTTGGGACGTGGTTCAGCTGCCGGAAGCATTGTGGCCTATTGCCTGGGTATTACCCAGGTGGATCCTTTACGTTACGATTTGTTATTTGAGCGATTCTTAAATCCTGAGCGTGTTTCCATGCCCGATATTGACGTGGATTTTTGCATGGAACGCCGCGATGAAGTGATTGAATACGTGCGCGAAAAATACGGGCGGAAAAATGTAGCCCAGATCATCACCTTTGGAACCATGGCTTCGCGGAATGTCATTCGGGATGTTTCCCGCGTGTTGAAAATTCCGATCTCTCAGGCTGATAAAATAGCCAAATTAGTACCCAGCGGGGCAAAACCCATGCCTCTGGAAAAGGCCTTCAATGAAGTACCGGAGTTAAAAGAGCTGACGCAAAGTGATGATCCAAAAATCCAGCAACTGGTGAAATATTCCAAAACGTTGGAAGGCATTGCGCGCCACACTTCGGTTCATGCTGCCGGCATCATTATTACTCCGGACGATTTGACTAACTACGTTCCATTGTACAAAACGCCCGATGGCGAAGTAACCACACAATGGACCATGGGCTGGAGCGAAAAGGTCGGTTTGCTGAAAATGGATTTTTTGGGACTGCGCAACCTGACCGTGATTAAAAAAACCGAAGACCTGGTGAGTAAGCGTCTGGGGAAAAAATTTAAAGTCAGCGAAGTGCCCTTGGATGATCCGCAGACCTTTAAACTGTTTAGCGAAGGCAAGACCATCGGCGTGTTCCAGTTTGAAAGCTCGGGCATGCAGGAATATTTGCGCAAACTGCAACCCTCGCGCGTGGAAGACCTCATTGCCATGAACGCACTTTACCGGCCGGGGCCCATGTCCATGATTGATGATTTTATTAAACGCAAGAAAAATCCTTCGTTGATTACCTATTTGCATCCCAAGCTGGAGCCGATTTTGAAAGAGACTTACGGCATCATCGTTTATCAGGAACAGGTCATGCGCATTGCCGCAGAGCTGGCGGGCTTTTCTCTGGCTCAATCGGATGTGATGCGCAAGGCCATGGCCAAGAAAAAACCAGAAGAGATGAAAAGACAAAAAGAGCGGTTTATTGCCGGCTGCATCAAAAACAATATCGACCAAAAAGTTGCCATGCAAATAGCCGACTTAATTGAGAATTTCGCCTCTTATGGCTTCAATAAATCGCATGCTGCGGCCTACGCCTTAATTGCTTATCAGACGGCCTATTTAAAAGCCCATTTTCCTGCGGAGTACATGGCTGCCAACCTATCCAGCGAAATCGGTAACAGCGATCGGGTGATGATTTTAATGGAAGAGTGCCGAAATCTGGGTATTAAAATTAAGCCCCCAGACATCAACTACAGTGAGGCCCATTTTGAGCCCTTAAGCGAAAATGAAATTGCTTTTGGCCTGGGAGCCATTAAAAATGTTGGCAGTGCAGCTATTGCTTCGATAGTTGAAGCCCGAAAAAAGCATGGGCCTTTTAAAACCATCTTTGATTTTTTGCAACATGTCGATTTGCGTTCGGTCAACAAAAAAGTGCTCGAAAGTCTAATTCAGGCCGGGGCCATGGATTCTCTGGAAGGTAATCGCGCCCAGCTTTTTAATGTGATTGAAAAAGCGATCGATTTTGCTCAAAGCCTGCAAAGTCAAAAGCAAAAAAACAAACATCAAAGAAGTCTATTTGATCTGCCCGAAATGGAAGAGGACAATCTGATTGCCTATCCGCCTCTGCCAGATCTGCCGGATTGGACGCTGCAGGAGAAACTGAGAAATGAGAAAGAACTCCTCGGCTTCTACTTCTCCGGACATCCTCTGGAACCCTACCGCACTATCATTGCGCTCTATTGTACGGATGTAAATAGAGTGCGCAAGCATGTGGATAACGGTGGCAGCCCACCGCAATTTTTTTACATTGGCGGGCAGATTGTTGACCTGCGCACCATCATGGACAGAAAAAATCAGAAAATGGCTTTTGTTAAAATCGAAGATTTTAACAATATCTATGAAGTGGTTGTGTTCGGTTCCATGTTTCCCCAGTTTGAAGCCCTCTTGCAACCCAACAACGTGGTGTGCATTAAAGGCCGTCTAAACTCCGACCTGAATGAAAACATGGTCAAGTTTATTGGCGAAAATATCTGGCCTATTCAAAATGTGCCGGAATTGATGACCCGAACGCTGACCATCAGGATCGATCCCGATGAACTAAGCGATGAGCTCATTTACAAACTAAAGCTCAGCTTAACCGCCTCTTTGGGCAAAACACGTGTTTTCTTCGAAATACCTTCAGAAAATGGCAGGCCCTATCGTTTAATTTCCAACAAGATCAAAATGCAGGTCACGCGCAATGTGCTCACCCAGTTAGAAGAAGCGATTGGGCTCGAACATGTTAAAGTAGAGGTTGCTGAAATATGAAAGTGGTTGTCCAACGGGTCAAAAAGGCCAGCGTTACAGTGGATGGTCGGCTGGTGGGCCAGATTGGCCGTGGATTGTTGCTGCTCATAGGAGTGGCTCAGGAAGACACGGAAGAAGATGTGGCTTTTGTGGCGGACAAGTGCGTCCATTTGCGCATTTTTGAGGATGACCAGGGCAAGATGAATCGCTCCTTGCTGGAAACCGGAGGTGAAATTCTGGCCATCTCTCAGTTTACTTTGCTCGGCGATACACGGAAGGGGCGACGTCCCAGCTTCATCCAGGCAGCTCCTCCAGAAAAAGGTGAAGCTCTGTATCAAACATTTATTGAACGATTACGCAGCCATGGAGTAAAAGTAGAAACCGGCATTTTTGGTGCTATGATGGATGTGGATTTTCTAAATTACGGGCCTGTTACTCTGATTGTAGAAAGTAAATAAAAATTGCTGGCAATCACTACAATTTGTAAAATAATTTCTTGAATAAAAATGGAATTGTAACATGAATTCTGAATTCAGGCAAAAGGTGTTCGGCCTTAAACTGACAAAGTTCTTGATGGCCTTTGTTGTATTTGTGTTAATTGTTCTGTTATTTGACAAGGTAATCATGCCCTGGTACGTTCGTCTTGGTGAAGAATACGAATTACCGGATGTAGTTTCGCTGAAGGTAGAAGAGGCGCGCAAAGTACTTCAGGAGAAGGGATTTGGCGTTGTTATTGCCGATTCGGTTTATGATGAAAATTTTGGGCCCGGCACCGTAGTCGAACAAAATCCGGCGGCTTTTAGCAAAGTAAAAAAAGGACGGCACGTCTATCTTACGGTGAGTATCGGCGAAAAGCCCATTACCATGCCCAATCTGTTCTTTAAATCGCCCCGCGAAGCAGAATTGATTTTAAAAGCCAATGGCTTAAAATTGGGTAACCTGTATTACGAATACTCAGACCTGGCTCTGGAAAATGTAGTCATCGGTCAATCCTTTCCCCAGGGACAGCCCATTAAAAAGGGGACGCGAATTGATCTGACCATTAGCCTGGGACCCTTTCCACAGAAGAAGCTAATGCCGGATCTGGTGGGGAAGAGTTTGAATTTAGCCAAACGCCAGTTGCAATTGTTAGGCGTGCAGAATGTGGAGATTGAATATGAGACACGCGACGATGTTTTACCGGAGACGATTTTAAAGCAGAACGTTAAAGCCGGTACGCCCATCGAAGAAGTCAATGCGGTTAAACTGGTTGTTAGTAAATTGCCCATGCATCAAAACAGCGAGGAGTAGTTGTGCCTTTTTTAGCCCCTTCCATTTTGTCGGCCGATGTTTTGCAATTAAAAAAGCAGATTGAAATCGTTGAAAAACACGGCGCTGATCTGATCCATGTGGATGTGATGGATGGCCATTTTGTGCCCAATATGACCTTTGGCCCGATGATGGTAAAGGCCGTTAAAAGAGTGAGCCAGCTGCCTGTTGATGTGCATTTGATGGTTACGGAGCCCATGCACTTTGTGGAATGGTTTGCCGCCGCCGGAGCCGATTATTTAACCATTCATCAGGAAGCCTGCTGGCATCTGGATCGGGCGGTTAATCGTATTAAGGATTTGGGCTGTAAAGCGGGCATTGCCATCAATCCGGCCACGCCGGTGAGTACGGTTCAGCATCTGTTGAAAAAACTGGATCTGGTGCTGATCATGAGCGTCAATCCTGGCTTTGGCGGCCAAAAATTCATTCCTTACACGCTGGAAAAAATAGAACAATTAGCAGCGCTGCGCGAGCAATTAAAGGCCGATTTTCTGATTGAAGTCGATGGGGGCATCGATGAACAGACTGCTCAGTCCGTGCTGGATGCCGGCGCGGATGTTCTGGTGGCCGGCAGTTCCATTTTTGAGCAGGAGTTTATTGAACGGGCCACGCTGAGTCTTAAAGAGATAATCTGGGAAAAGGGGAGGGAAGTGTGAGCCAAACTCTTCCCTTAGTGGCTTTACTGCGCAGAAAAGCAATCCATCTGGCTACAGCCATCATTCCTTTGTTTTACTATGTTTCGCATAATGCTCTACTTGTAAAATGGCTTGTGGCGATTTTAGCCGCAGGCTTTTTAACCGCAGATATTTTGCGACTAAAATTTCCCCTTGTCAGAAAAATTTTTTTGAATATATTTGAAGAGATGCTGAAAAAGGCGGAAGCCAAAAAGTCCTTAACCGGGGCGACCATGTTGTTTATTGGAATGACAGCTACCGTTTTTTTGTTTAAAGAACGACAGGCGGTTCCAGCTTTGCTCTTTGTTTGCCTGGCCGATCCGCTGGCTGGCATAGTCGGGCAGCTGTACGGCAAAAATAAATTCTGGGAGAAGAGTCTGGAGGGCAGCGCAGCCTTTTACTTAACGGCCTCGGCCATTATTCTGATTTTTACGCACTACAGCTGGTGGGGCCTAGTAGTGGCGTTGATCATTACGTTGCTGGAGTTGATGCCCATGAATTTGGACGATAATCTGATGATCCCTGTGGCGACCGCCTTTTTATTGGGCCTGGGCTAATGTACAATTTGCAGAATTGGATGGAATTTTTAAACATGTGTTGATTGGGGTAAAAATGCGCTCTACCTTAAAAAATAGCATAGTCATCGGATTGATTTTACTCGGCTTACAATCCACCCATGCCGGAGGCGTTAAAAAATATGCCGGGGAATTTCTGGCTATTGGCGGAGGTAGCCGATTCACAGCTATGGGGGGAGCCGGGCTGGCCATGGTTAATGATGTGTCGGCCGGGTACTGGAATCCCGCGGGTTTGAGTAACGCTTCTGGGTTTCAGGTTCTCTTTACCCACGGCAAACAATTCATCAGCAGCATTCAGCACGATTTTCTGGCCCTTTCGCATCCCTTGAATGAAAAAACAACCATTGGTCTGTCGCTGGTCTATTTTACGGTGAATGGAATTAAGGACAGTCGCCAGGCTTTTAATGAGGCAGACAATAAGGTCGATTATTCAAAGGTTCGTACCTTCAACACCGGCGATTACAGTGTATTCCTTTCTGTGGCCCAGAAGCGCACTGAACGATTACGCATGGGGTTAAATGTCAAAATGATCTATCGTGATTTTCATGTGGAAAATGCCCTGGGTCTGGGATTTGATCTGGGCCTGCAATATGATCTCTGGAAAAATCTTAAAGTTGGCGCTCTGGTTCGGGACGTAACCTCAACCATGATTGCCTGGAGCACCAATGAAAAGGAATTTATTGCTCCCTCCCTGCGCCTGGGAGCCAGTTATGTCATGCACTGGCCGGCTGTCGGAGTTTCGGTTCAACCCTCTGTGGATTTACAATTCTTGCTTGAGGGCCGCGATTATGCCTCGCAAGTTAATATGGGCCCCTTAAGTGTGGATTCTTTCTGGGGGCTGGAAGTAGGCTACAAACAGTTAATACGCATGCGCGCCGGTATGGATGATTTACAGCGCTTTAACACGGGTATCGGCTTTACCATTCCCAAAGTCTCTTTTGACTACGCCTTTACCAATTACGCTTCCGAATTAGGAAACGTACACCGCATTTCCGTTCAACTATTTCTTAATCGTTTGTTTTAGGAGTAATTTGCACTTTTCGGTGTAGGGATTTTCGGGGAAGCTTTTCTTCAACCGATTACAGATGTCTGTGGCCCGCGCCCGATCCTTTAAAAATTTGCTGTAAATCCTGGCAGCGCGGTAAAGATAATAGGGCGTGCGCTCATTAACCGGCAGCTGCGAAGCTAACAATATGTAGCTGCGTGCCGCAAATTCATACTTTTTAAACTTCCTTTCCAGAACATTGGCCATAGAATCAATTAAAGACACCACCAGAGAATCTTCCGGATGCTGATTCAGATTGAGGCCGATCAGTGTAACGGCTTCTTCGTAGCGTTCTTTTTTGAAGAGCAATAGAGTCAAACGCTTAAACGCCTGGGCATGCAAAGGATGATCGGGAAAGGCGTCCAGGAAGAGGCGGTAATTGTCAATGGCTGCGTCCAAAGAATCTAAGCCTTTTTCGTACAGATCCGCCAGATAAAATTGCGCCAGGGCGCTGTGGGCATCGGCAGGGAAGTGGTTGATTAACTGAATGAATCCGTCGCGGGCTTCTTCCATTCTTTTCAACGCCCGGTATGAGATCAGAGCGCTCTCGAACAGCGCCGCAGGAGCCAAAGAAGATTGAGGAAACAGACTCTGCAGTTTCCGGAAGTGGCCATAGGCCAAACGGAATTTTCCCAGCCGTTTTTGCAATTGCCCCTTCCAGTACAATAGTAAATCTTGCGAGTAAGGCATTGCCGAGCAACTTGCTTCAAAAAGAGTCAGGTCGGCCAACAGAGCTTCATCAAAACAGGAGAGATTGAGGCTGAAAATAAAGTTGTAGATATTAAAAAGACCTTCCACTTCGCTTTCGAAGAAATGCGTATGTTCAAGGTAAGCCTGCAGGTCCTCCTGACAATCAACCAGGCACAGCAGCGATCTTTGGACCACCAGTTCTTTAAGCCGTTGTTGCGCCTCTCCGGCCAGCGTACCTGAGGGGTAGAGTACCACGATTTTTAAATATTGGATCAAAGCGCGGGCCGTCTGCTTTTTGTTCTGTAACAGATTGCCGTACATCCAGAGGATTTGATCGTTCTGTTTGTAAAAAGGATTCTGTTTTAAAAAGTGCTGGATTTGGCCAAGAAGAAATTCATCAAACTGGTGATCCTGGTTTTCAAAAAACATCTGTTGCAAAAAAGTCAATTGCGCCCCTGCCTGATCTTCCTCCTGTGCTTTGAGGGGCTGAAAAGAGAAAAGTAAAACGGCGAAAAAAACGTAAAGCACTCTGAACATGATACCCTTCCTGTTAATTAAGGTTCATGGGAGAAACAAACACCACCTTTTCGTTTTGAATCCTGACGCTGCCCGGTGGGGCTTTACGCATTCGGCTGACGTAGCGTACCTGTGTGTATTGTACCGGTACGGTTGTTGAATGAGCCGCTTTACTGTGTGCGGCGGCTATTCTGGCGGCCTGCTCAATCACGCGTTCCGGCGGTGTCTGGTTACGGTTTGGTACGCGAATGATGACGTGTGCCCCGGGCACGCCCTGTGCATGTAACCAGATGTCCCACTTGTGAGCAAACGAAAAGGTCAATAAGTCGTTCGTTGGACCGTCCTTGCCAATGTAAACATCCCATCTTCCGTCAAGAATCAATCGCTTAAAGGCATATTTTAAAGCCTCGCCGGTACGCTCCTTTTTGGCAAAAGACTCATCCTGAATCAAGTGCATGGCGCTTAATTGCTTGCTAAAAGCCTTTAAACGCTGCAGTGTCTTTATTTGTTCTAAGTGCTGCAGCATCTGGTGCATTTCAGCCATCTCTTTCTGATAGGTGTCCAGTTTAATCTGCAATACCTGCCGGTCGTGTTTGATGTTTTTGAACTTGTTAAAATATTGCTGGGCATTGGCTACCACCGATTTCGACGGATTTAATTTTATTGTAACCGGCTCCTGCGCCTCGGAAAAAATATTACTTAAGGTCACTTCTTTAACGCCCGCTGGAATTGTGTTCTTAAAGGTCAACAGTAGATTGCCTTTTAATTCCGCTTCAGCCTTGCGTCTGCCTAGATCGGCATTCTGTTGAATGCGCCGCACGGAACGTTCCAGAAATTTAAGACGCTTTTGTAATGCCGAGCGGCATAGAGTTTGGAGTTTAACGAATTCCTGACGTACGCGTTTTTCGTAATAAAAGGCATCGAGCGCGCGATTGACGGAATCAAATTCTTTGACCTCTAAATCAGACTCCAGGTGCTTGAGAGGCATCAAGGCTATTTTTTGTACATGATAGGTTTGAGGCTCAAAGTAAAGATAGGCCCGGCGAGCGTTTAGTTCGCGTCCCAATTGAAGCAGATGAGTGGACAGGGTCCGTTCTTGATCGTCGGTTAATTCCTGCACCTTTTCGCGGCCGCTGAAGCCCGTACGGTAAAGGAGCTCATCGACCATAGTTTTGCTTAAGGCCGCAAAATGGCTTTTTACAAATTGTCGTAGATTGTTGTTTGGCGTCTGGTTTAGCCGATTAAGCACTAAATCCTGATCGATGCGCCGCAAGTCAAGCCCGGATTCTTTTTCGGTCAAAAGAGCCGGGTAATTGTTTTTCCCTTTGAAAACATCGATCAGTTTGTCATGGGAAAAGAGAAAAACGTTGTTGTGCGGAGGATAAAAAATGGCTTCAATGCGAAAGTTTTTCAGTTCCAGAATCAAATGCTTGTCAAAATTAAAAAGCGTGATTTGTTCAACGCGTTGTCCCTTAAGCGATTCAAACAGCGCCAGTTGCGGCTGTTTAATCTGTTTTTTCTCTCTTAATAAAAGGTAAGGTTCGTTGACTGAAATTCCCAACAGTAAAAATGTTTGGTTGCTCAATTCGATGACCAGCTCGTCTTTACGATAGGTGAACAGGTCAACGATGAGCTGACCTGCAATGGAAGGTCTGATCTCCTGCAGCAATTGGGCAAAAAGGTAGTAATTTTTGAACATCAAGCGTTTTGCTTTTAATGGATAAACACGCTAAATTATTGAATTATTATTTCACCAATTTTCCTGGTGAAAATTAATAATTCTGAATTTAAACATAAAAGTATTGCGGAGCAAAGCAAGTTTATTTTAGAATATTTCTTGCATGAGGTAGGGTACGAAAATTTTTATGCCATTCTAAGGGGATGGTTAAAGGTTTAAGGGGCGATGTGATGTTTTAGCTGCCAATTTCTGCCCGGCACGGGCGCTCTACCTCCAGGACTCAACTTGCCGTTTCGCAGCAGAGGCAACCATAGTTCGAACCAAATTAAAGGAATAAACATGCGAAGTATGACCGGCTACGGAAAGGCGCTGGAGAGTAATGAACATTTCACGGTTTCCGTAGAAATTAAGAGTGTGAACAATCGTTTTCTGGATGTGATGGTGCGTTTGCCCAAAGAATTGAGTTCAGAAGAGAGCCATATCAGAGAATTCCTTAAGGATAAAGTGGTTCGGGGTAAAATCTCCGTTTACGTCAATGTGGAGCAAAATCAGCAGAGCGCAACAGAACTGTTCATTGACTGGGCGGCTGCTGAAAAAAGGGTTCAAATGTTACAGGCCCTCAAAGAGAAGTTTGCCCTCAACGATGAGGTTAAACTGAAGCACCTGCTTCTGTTCCCCGATCTTTTTAATCTGGATCTGGCTGCGCTGGTGGAGGAACAAATTCGGCCGCTGATCCTGAAAGCCTTACAAAAGGCTACCGAAGAATTTTTGCGCATGCGCGAACAGGAAGGCGCGCATCTGCTAACCGATGTACAAAAACGGTTAAGCAAGATTGATCAGCTGGTTGCAGAAATCACAAAGATAGCTCCCAATAACGTGCAATCCGAGTTTGAACGCCTTTACAAAAACGTCAAAAATCTTATTGAGGAACAGGCCATTGATGCTGCGCGCATGGAACAGGAACTGGCTATTCTTTCGGACAGAGTGGATATTACAGAGGAGTGTGTCCGCTTAAAGAGTCACATTGAGCTGTTCAATCAAGCACTCGAAAAACAGGAGGACATTGGTAAACGCCTGAACTTTATTTTACAGGAAATGCATCGTGAAGCGAACACCATTAATTCCAAAACCACGATGCTGGAGATTTCGCACAAAGTGATTGCTATTAAGGAAGAGATCGAAAAATTAAGAGAGCAGGTACAGAACATTGAATAGGAAACAGCAATGAAATTTAAATCCCCTTACATTGTGTTCTCGGCCCCGTCAGGAGGGGGCAAAACAACGATTGTAAAGATTTTGAACCGTCGGCATCCGGAGACCATTATTTCTGTTTCGGCTACGACTCGACCCAAACGACCCAATGAACAGGATGGGGTGGATTACTACTTTTTAAATAAAGAAACCTTCGAAAAATACATTGCCCAGGGTAAATTTCTGGAATATGAAGAGGTGCATGGCAACTATTATGGCACTCTGAAAGAGGTGGTAGATCAGCACATTGCCCGCGGAAAAGTGGTTTTATTTGACATCGACGTGAATGGCGCGTTGTCCATCAAAAAACATTATCCTCAGGCTATTTTAATCTTTTTAAAGCCACCGTCAGAAGAGGCTTTAGTAGAACGTTTGAAAAAGCGCAAGACAGAAAGCGAAGCATCCATCCAAAAAAGGCTGGCCCGCCTGCCTTATGAGTATGAGCAGGCTAAAAAATTTGATTATGTGATCGTCAATGACGATCTTGAACAAACCATTCAGGAAATTGAAAAGCGTATTATCGTTGATGAATAACCTTAATATTTTGCTTAAGCAATTTAAAGATTGGCAACTTCTTTTGTCCCTTCCGGCTATTCAAGCTTTGCTGGAGCAGGGTTGGGAAGTCCATGTTAGCGAATCGGGTAATGCGCTGCCATCGGTGTTGCAACAATTAGCGCCACAAATTCACTGGCACAAAGCTGCTCCTGAACAGGGAAGTCATTGGCTGGAAATACGTCCTTTTGAATTGGGCCAACAGATGCCAGAGGCAGCCAAGACGCTTCTTTTGCCATTTATTGCGGAAAAAGAGCTGGAAGCCTATGAGCGCCTGAACAAAAAAGGGCTCTGGTTGCCCCTTGCTGCTCATTCCTATCTGGGCTACCGAACGGTGGATGTGCCTTCTTTGATCGATTTTGTGCGCTACCTGACCCATCCTCATCCCTTACTGGGTAAACGGGTGCTTGTCACCGGGGGGCCAACAGCCGAAGACATTGATCCGGTTCGATTTATCACCAACCGCTCTTCCGGTAAAATGGGCCTGGCTTTGGCTCGGGCCGCTTTTATTTGCGGTGCGCAGGTCCATTTCATTTTAGGGGCCAGCCAGCTACCAGTGCCCCCCTATCTGCATTGCCTGAAGGTGCGTTCGGCTGAAGAGATGGCGCAGGCTGTTTTCCGATATTTCGACCAGGTTGATTTTTATTTTGGAGCGGCTGCCGTGGCCGATTTTAAACCGCGACGCATTAGTCGGGGAAAAATCAAAAAAAACGCTAAAGATCAGCAACTGGTTTTAGAATTAAGCAGAACCATAGATATTCTGGCCGCTTTAAATGAGCGAAAGCAAAAGCAGAAATTGATCGGTTTTTCTGTGGAAACTGAAAATGAGATTGAACATTCCCGCCAAAAACTTTTGCGTAAAGGGCTGGATTGCATTATCATAAACAATCCAAAACACCAGGGAGCGGCTTTTGGTCAGGAGACCAATAAAATCGCCATCCTGACCAGAGATGGCCGGCTGCTGGACTGGCCGTTGATGAACAAGCTGGAGCTAAGTTTAAAAATTATGCGTTTTGTAAGCGAGATGGATGAAAAAGCATGAATGAAAAAGAACTGTTAGACCATATTGAACAATTTTTCAAGTGGTATCAGCAGGTTTATGATAAGCAGTTGTACCTCAATCAGCCATTAAGACCGGTGTCGCCCCAAAAATCAGTGGCGCAACAACCAGCTAAAGGCAGACCGGTCCAGCGCCATTTTTCCAAAGGCCTTAGCTACAAACAGACCAGCCCCGAATTGCAGGCTTTCTACGAACAAATAAAAGATTGTCAAAAGTGTGCCTTACACAAAACGCGCAAAAATTTTGTCTTCGGCTATGGCAATGCTCAGGCCGAGGTCATGTTTGTCGGCGAGGCGCCGGGCCGCGAAGAAGATGAACAGGGCCTGCCTTTTGTGGGCGCCTCCGGCAGACTTTTAGACAAGATGTTTGCCGCCATCGGCCTGAAAAGGGAAGACGTTTACATCGCCAATGTCATTAAATGCCGCCCCCCGGGCAATAGAAATCCAAAACCGGAAGAAATTGCCCAGTGTGAACCGTATTTAATCAAACAAATTCAATTGATTCAGCCCAAATTGCTTGTGGCTCTGGGCCTTTTTGCGGCCAACACCTTGCTACAAAGCCAACATCCACTCAGTGTGTTGCGCAATGGCAACCATGAATATCAGGGTATTCCTCTGGTGGTAACCTATCATCCTTCGGCTTTGTTACGCAGACCAACTTTAAAGCAGGAAGCCTGGCAAGATTTTAAGAAAATTCGGCGTTTTTTAAAGTCGTTGCACAGCAATTCGTAAAAGGCAAGAGACGCCATTTTTTATAGGCAAACCGAGTTCAGCTCCAACAAAACCATTTTTGCAGGCACCACCAAAATCCCTCTCCTGGGAGGGGTTGGGGGTGGGTTTCCTTCAAGGACAAAAGAAAAAGGAAAAATGAAAAAAGAAGCAAGATTAAAGATGAAAGATTAAAGATTAAAAGGGTGAGAGGCATTAGGCGGTTTGTGAGGTATTGACCCACTCCTTAGTCCCCTCCGGAGGAGGGGAGACTCAGGCTTCACCGGTGGGATGTTTACCGCTAAAAATGATAAGCTGTGCAAAGTTGAGGCGCTGGGGGGACACTATGCCAGGCAAAGCGTTCCACTAACCGCACAGCCCTAATAAAAACCTTTTCGAAAGGATTTAATCACCTACAGAGAGCGCAAAGAAGATGCAGTGGCAACAAAGACATAATTGAAAACAACATCATCGGTTGTCAGCCTGTTGCTAAAAGTAAAAAAGATAGAGTGTCTCTGAAGAATGATGAAAAAATTTCTTGACGTCTTGTAATTTTTTGTTTATCCTTAAATCATTCAATCACGAGCAGAAATATGAAAAACGGTTAAAACGGACGAGGTGAAAATTGAAGGAGAGTGAGAGTAAAAGTAAATTACAAAGCCGCGCCGAAGAGCTAACCGCTCTGGAAACGGTACGAGTTATGCCCCACAACATAGAGGTAGAACAGGCGGTCTTGGGCGCCATGTTCCTGGATCATGATGCGGTAAACCTGGCCGTGGAGAATTTGCAACCCGATTATTTTTACAAAACCAGCCACCAATACATCTTTAAGGCCATGGTTAAAATTTTTGAGCAGGACGCAGAGATTGAATTGCTGAGCGTGGCGGATGTTTTGCAACAATGGGGTAAGTTAGAAGAGGTGGGCGGTCATGTTTATCTGGCGGAAATCATGAACAGCACGCCGACCTCGGCCAATATTCAGTACCATATTGAAATCGTTAAGAATAAAGCCCTAACACGCTTGCTGATAAAAACCTGTAACCTCATAATTGATAAAGCCTATTCTGAAGAGCAAGAGATTGACAAATTGCTGGATTTTGCCGAACACAATGTTTTTGAAATATCTGAGAAGCGGCTGAAAAAAGGTTTTGATCCCATCAGACCTATTGTGGAACGAACCTTTGAACGGATTGATAACCTGTACAAATCCAGCAAAGCAGGGGTTACCGGCGTACCTTCCGGATATGAGAAATTGGATCAGTTAACGGCCGGTTTGCAGCCCTCAGACCTGGTCATTTTAGCCGGCCGGCCCAGTATGGGGAAAACCGCCTTTGCCTTAAACATTGCCCGTAATGCAGCCATTGACCATGGCCTTCCGGTTGGTATTTTTAGTCTGGAGATGTCTGCTGATTCGCTGGCCATGCGACTGTTGTGTACAGAAGCCAAAGTGAACATCATGAGTGTGCGTACTGGGAAGTTTGCCAGTGATGAAATGGAACGTTTAACGCATTACTCAGAAAAATTAATGTCGGCGCCCATCTTCATTGATGATACCCCAGTGATGAACGTGCTTGAACTCAGAGCCAAGGCCAGGCGTTTAAAAGCTGAACACAATGTGCAATTGTTGGTCATTGACTATTTGCAATTGATGGAGGGGAAAGGCGATAATCGACAGCAGGAAATTACACACATTTCCCGTTCACTCAAGGCGATTGCCAAAGAACTGGACGTGCCGGTGTTGGCGCTTTCCCAGCTGTCGCGTGCCGTTGAAACGCGTGACAAATCCAGAAAACCACAGCTTTCCGATTTACGTGAATCGGGTTCCATTGAACAGGATGCGGATGTGGTGATGTTTGTTTACCGTCCCGAATACTACGGCATCATGGAATTTGAAGATACCGGCGAGTCCACGCATAATAAGTGTGAGATCATTATCGGAAAACAGAGAAACGGTCCCACCGGCACGGTGCGTTTAACATTTTTAAAAGAGTATGGAAAATTTGCTGACCCCGATGTTTTACACGAGGGTACGCTACCCATACCAGAATTTTAGAATTCTATGAACGACAAAACATTACTGGAGAAACTAAGGAAAACCTACGACCCTCAGGTTGAGGAGTTGATTAAAGACGTCCAGGCCTATGATTCGGATGCTGATACCGAACAACTACGTCTGGCTTACCACATTGCCCTGGAAGCGCACCTCCGCCAGCGACGTCAATCCGGAGAGCCCTATTTTGAACATTGTTTACAGGTGGCCCGCATTTTAGTCGATTTACACATGGACGCGCCCACCATTGTTGCCTCTCTATTGCACGACACGGTTGAAGATACTGATGTTTCGCTGAATTTTTTAGAAGAAAAATTTGGCCAGCGGATTGCCCGCCTGGTTGATGGAGTAACTAAAATCGGCGGTTTACGTTTTCAGAGTAAGGAGATGCGCCAGGCCGAAACCTTCCGTAAAATGCTGCTCTCCATGGTCGATGATATTCGTGTGATTATCATAAAATTTGCCGACCGTTTACACAACATGCGTACCCTGGATTCTGTTCCAGATGCAAAGAAGGAGCGCATTGCACTGGAAACGCGGGATGTGTACGCTCCATTAGCCCACCGCCTGGGTATTGCCCGTATTAAAACGGAATTGGAAGACCTATCGTTAAAATACCTCGATCCAAAAGCCTACAAAGAGATCCGGCGCAAGGTGAGGGCTACCAAAAAGGAGCGTGAGTATTACATTCAGCGCGTTAAAGAACCTATCGAAAAGGAGCTGAAGGCGCACAATATCGAAGCGCGTATTTTAGGGCGCCCTAAATCCTTTTTCAGTATTTACACTAAAATGCAAAAACGCAACAAACCCTTCGAGGAAATTTACGATCTGTTTGCCATCCGCATCATTGTTAAACGGGTGGAAGAGTGTTACTATGTGCTGGGAATTGTTCACAGTCTGTTCATGCCCATCTCCGATCGCTTTAAAGATTATATTGCCACCCCTAAAATTAACGGCTACCAGTCTTTGCACACGACCATCATCGGTCCCGACGGTAAGATGGTTGAGATCCAGATTCGTACAGAAGAAATGCACTTCATGGCCGAAGATGGTGTGGCTGCTCACTGGCGCTACAAACACGGTATTCTGGAACGAACGCGATTTGATGACCGTCTGAACTGGATTAAAGAACTGCTGGAGCGACAGATTGCCAATACAGATCCTGGCGATTTTCTGGAAGATTTAAAGATCGATCTCTTTCAGGACGAGGTCTTTGTCTTTTCGCCCCGTGGCGATTTGTTCAAGCTGCCCCGCGGCTCCACTCCGGTCGATTTTGCCTATGCCGTACACACCAGTGTGGGCAATCATTGTATTGCCGCTAAAATTAACGGTAAAATTGTGCCCCTTAAAACAGAGTTAAAAAGTGGGCAGCAGGTCGAAATTATTACCTCGCAAAATCAAAAACCGAATCAGGATTGGCTCTCCTTTGTCAAAACCAGTAAGGCTCGCCATTGTATTCGCAAAGTTTTGCGCGAAGAGCAACAGGCTCAGACCTTAAAAATGGGCGAAGAGATTTTGACACGATTTCTGAAAAAATACAAGCTGTCGGAAGATTCCATTGAAGTAAAGGAAGTGTTGCCTAAAATCGGCTTTCAGAATATCGAGAGCCTGAAGATTGCCATCGGTCGCGGGGAATTCGTCATCGAAAATCTGGAGCGCAAGCTCTTTCCCGAACAACCTCCAAAACCCAAAAAAGAGAGTATTTTCGTAAAATTTCTCAAGCGCGCTCGCGGCGATTCCGGTATTAAAGTGCATGGCATGGACAACATGTTGATCAATTTTGCCCGTTGCTGCCAACCGGTCCCCGGCGATCGCATTATTGGTTATTTAACCAGAGGCCGGGGCATTACAATCCACCGTACGGATTGCAAAAATATGCTCGAACTCTATAAAGAAAAGGAGCGAATCATCGAAGTCGAATGGGATACCGGCAGTGAAAAACGATTTCAGGTTCAACTTTCCATTATTGGCGAGGACAGAAAAAATTTACTGAAAGACATCACCACCTGCATTGCCAAACAGGACATCAACATCTTTAATGCCAGCTTCCACGTCGAAGATATGTACGCCAAAGGCTTACTCGATATTGAAGTGCAAAATTTACAGCATCTGACCAAAATCATTAATGCCATTCGTAAAATCAGCGGAGTGTTTTCCGTTGAACGCGTTGAAGATATTTCGCCTTCCGTGGAGACCGAATCCAGTCAATAAGCGCCATCTTTTAAAAGGCCATCTTTGAATTTTGAAACTTGTAAAACAGCTAAGGCAGCGAAGCCACAACCAAAAAATTTCTTTAAAAAATGACAGGCCGGTGCCCAGCAACCATTTAACGCTTACACTCATATACTTTTAACTTTACTCCTCCAACAGCAGAAATCATTTCACAAATTAGACCTCACCCCCTCGGTCCCCCTCTCCAAAAATAAAAATCTGGGAGAGGGGGAAGGCTGGTGTGGGAAGTTTTCTCATTTGTATTGGAAATACCATTCACGAACAATGGAAATTTGGGATGTCAGCCGGTTGGAGCGCATCGGAAATCCCGATTCTCTGTGACGGGACATTAAACCATTCAACAATTCAACAATTAAACGGTTTTACTCCCTCACATAGCATAAAAATTTTCGCATCCCGCCACAGCGGGATGCGAAAATTCTTGTGCTGCATTCTTACTAAGCTTTCCCAAAAGTTAAAGTAGATGAACATTTAAAAATCAAAATTTACATTGTAAAGATTATAACTCCCCCTTCCCTTTTTTAAAGGGGACAGGGCCGGGGGGATGGATTTTAAAACAAAAGCTCGCCATAAATGCTTCGCCCGTACAAAGTCGCGGACTGAAGCACGATTTACATTGCTCTTTCGAATGGTCTGCCAATGTAAGGGATTCTCAGAATGACATGCCGGCACGGTTCCTCACCTCCTGGGCATAAGTTGCCCCTTCGCAAATTAATTCGTAATTCGTAATTTTTAATTTAAAAATACTTCCCTGTGCCCTCTGTGGTTGTTTAAATCCCCAAGGAAGTTTTTTGGTTGCGGCTTTACTGCCTTAGATTTATTTTATTCAATATTGATTAGCTTCTGAAAGAACTATTTTTTTTCGTGAATATAGTTGTATGCACAAGCAAATACACAAAGGAGGTTTATCATGAAAATTGGAATCTTAGGTACCGGCGGCGTGGGCAGAACCCTGGCTGCAAAACTCGTTGAAGATGGGAACGAGGTGATGATCGGCACGCGCGACGTGGCGGATACTCTGGCGCGCAGCAAACCGGATGCGGCCGGCAATCTTCCTTTTAACAAATGGCTGACCGAAAATCCGGCTGTAAAATTGGAGAGCTTTGCAGACGCAGCTGCATTTGGCGAAGTGGTTTTCATCACCACTGCGGGGCTTGCGGCACTGCATGCCATTGATCTTGCCGGGAAAGAAAACTTTAGCGGTAAAATCGTAGTGGATGTCACCAATCCTCTGGATGCCTCCGAAGACATGCCGCCCAAATTTGCCGTCACCCTGGGAAATTCCCTCGGTGAACAGATTCAGCACCACATACCGGAGGCCAGAGTGGTAAAGGCCTTCAATACCATCAGCGCGCACATTATGGTAAACCCGGCGCCCGAAGAGGGCGTGCCGGACTTGCTGATTGCCGGCAACAATTCTGAGGCCAAAAAGTGGGTAGACGATCTGGCGCTGTCCTGGGGCTGGAATTCCACTGTGGACCTGGGCGGCATTGAAAACGCCTATTGGCTGGAAGCATTAGCCATGTTGTGGATTGTGTATGGATTTAACAACAATAGCTGGAATCATGCGTTTAAGTTTCTGAGAAAGTAAACAGACCAGTTGCTTTAGCCGTGGATTTACGCAGACTGAACACGGATACAAAAATAGGTTTTGAAAAAGTAAAGTATTGAGTTGAAAATTATTTTAAAAAAATCTGTATTTCATCAGCGCTCATTTGTGGCTTTTAATTTTGACCACGGATGTACATGGATTGAATATGGATAAGATGGAAGGCATTGAGCCCCAGTCTTATTCTCAGTAAGGAAATATTTTGATTCGTCAATCAACATATACGCTGAACAACAGCGTTAAAATCCCTATGGTTGGTCTGAGTGTGTTTCAAAATCCGGCTGGTGAAACCACTCGCAACGCTGTGCGTTATGTCCTGCAAGCCGGGTATCGCCATATTGATACCGCCAAAATATACGGCAACGAGCAGGATGTGGGCAAGGCCATCGCCGACAGCGGAATCCCCCGCGAGGAAATCTTCGTTACCACCAAACTGTGGAATGACGACCAGGGATACGATAACACCCTGCGGGCAATCGACGAGAGTCTTGCCAAATTGGGTATGGATTACGTTGACCTGTACCTGATGCACTGGCCGGTGCCGGAGCTGCGTCTGGAATCGTGGAAAGCAATGGAACAGGCATACCGGGACGGCAAAGCCCTGGCAATCGGCGTGAGCAATTTCATGCGGCGCCATGTGGCGGAATTGCTGGATCATTGCCAGATCATCCCGGTCATCAACCAGATAGAGCTTTCGCCTTATAATTACCTGTATCGTAAAGATACCATCGACTTCTGCCTGGAACATGACATCGAAATCGAAGCTTACAGTCCATTGACCAAAGGGCGCAAGTTAGATGATCCCAATCTGTTAGAGATAGCGAAAAAATACTGCAAGACCCCGGCACAGATCCTCATCCGCTGGGCCCTGGAACACGAATTTGTCGTGATCCCCAAATCGACAAAAAAAGAACGCATCATCAAGAACTTCTCGGTGTTCGATTTTTCCATCTCCAAAAAGGACATGGAATTTTTAAATGGATTAAATGAAAACCTGATCACCGGTTGGGACCCCACCGATGCACCCTGATAGGAGAAAAAGTGTTTATAATTTGCCACAGATACACATGGATTGAATACGGATACAAAAATTAGTTTAGAAAAGGATTGAGTTGAAATTTATTTGAAAAAAATCCGCGTTTCATCCCCCAACGAGGCAGGCGCGTTCATCCGTGGCTAAACAAATCATTCAACACATAGAAAAGGAGAATCATTATGTATGTAATCACTGGAGCAACAGGGAATACCGGTAAACCGATCACCCTTGCTTTGCTGGAAGCCGGCAAAAGCGTGCGCATCATCAGCCGCGATCCCGCTAAAGCCAAAGAACTGACCGACCAAGGCGCCGAACTTTTTGTGGGCGATACCAGCAATGTGGAATTATTAAAGCAGGCCTTTGACGGCGCCACCGCGGTGTATGCCATGATCCCCATCGACTGGCAGACCGACGATTACACCGCCCATCAGCTGAAACATGCAGAGGCCATCGCCCGGGCGCTGGAATACGATAAGGTGCCCTATGTGGTATCGCTTAGCAGTCAGGGCGCGCACCTGGAGAGCGGTTCTGGCGTGGTGCTGGGACTGCACAAAATGGAAAAGGTCTTCGACGCCATTCCCGGTTTGAACACCTTGCATTTGCGCCCTACCTATTTCATGGAAAACACTCTGGGCATGATCGACCTGATCAAACAGGCGGGGATTATGGGCTCTCCAGTGCGGGCGGATTTGCGCTTTCCGGTGATTGCCACCCGGGACATTGCCGAATACGCCACCAAGCGCCTGCTGGCGCTGGATTTTTCCGGCCACAATGTGCAGGACCTGTTAGGCGCCCGGGATGTAACCTACCCGGAGATGGCCAAAGTGTACGGCGCGGCCATCGACAAGCCGGATTTGCAGTATGTGGAATTCCCCTACGATGATTTCCGCAAGGCCATGGTGGAGCAAATGGGCAGCAGCGAGAGCGTGGCGGATAACATGATCGAGTTTATCAAAGCCATGAACATCGGTAAGGTTTTTGAGAACGC
>NZ_JBSMDE010000133.1:0-22147 GCF_056497305.1 Caldithrix sp.
CGGCACAATTTGCTCCCCCTTCCCTTTATTAAAAGAAGGGAAGGGGGCAGGGGGGTTAGGATCTTCAGCACAAAAATTTTCGCATCCCGCTGTAGCGGGACTAGATCTCTTGAGGATAGAAGTATTCTAATCATTAAATCTCGGTTTAATGGAATTTTTTGTGCAGTGCTTTCTCCACGTGTCTGTAGATTCCATGACGCATGATCACGTGAAAGGCCAGCTTCCAGGGATTAAATTTGAAATTTTCCTGGGCAGATCGAAACGCCTCTAATCGTTGAGGCAAATCTGCTCCATAATTTTTCTTATATTTTGGATACAGCGCCCTTTTCACAAACTCATATAAGTCAACATCATGCGCATTGGCCCGATAAATTCTCTCCTGAAGGGCATCGGAGATAAGGTTCTTGTTTTTGTGCGGATTTTTATTTTTTAGGGTGTAATTCATTTTGTAATCTACGAGTCCCAGTGCGTTTTGAAGCAATAAAAGCGATTCATCAAAATGTTCTACCAGACCGACAAAAGTAAATTTTTTTTCTAAAAGATCCATGGCCTTTTCCGGATCATCCTTACCGCAGATTCGTTTAGTCATAAAATTATTGAAATAGCCGTTTTCCAGGAAGGATTCCAGGGTCCATCCAATTTGCATAATTTGTTGATGATAAAAAAACTGGGAAAGAAAACGCTGCACCGGTTCTCTCAAAAAGGTGAAATAAGCAATCTCCCGATTCAAGACCTGTTCATAGTTTAAATAAACTCGCGTTGTATGTCCGCCAAAGCCGTTTAAATAGGGAAACAGCTTAAAGAAAATGCGGGCCTCCTGTGCAGTAAATACATTCTCCTGATCGTTAGCCCAGATGGACCAGGGCGAGAGCGTAATATAGCGCAAGCTGTTGTTTTTAAAAATATGATGCAGGGTAATGCCCGCTGCTTTTTCAATATGGATGAAACAGATCATGACCGTTCATCTTCCAGTTGTGCCCATAGCGCTTTAAGTAATATAGTTCGCTTTTCCACCTTGGCCTGATTGACAGCCAGTGTGGCAAGATGCACCTCAATTAGTTCATGGGCCGGAATGAGCGTTTGACGCTTCCCCTGGACAGCTTCCAGGAACCACTTTAACTCATTAAAATGGCCTTTATCCTGTTTGAGCCCTTTCAGTTTCAGCGGCGAACCAAAGGCCATCAGTTCTTTAAAGTTATCTATCACAAAAACCCGCTGGGAACTGAATACTTCTACTCTTTCTTTAGGAAAACGCGGATGGCCATTAGCCAGATAGTGGATGGCAGCCTGTGAACCATCGTCAAAGGATAGCAGGATCATGGTCTTATCCTCATCCAATTCGGAATGTCCTTTGGTGGAAAGCGCCGTAACCGATTTAATGGCATGACCAACTAGGAAGCGAGCCAGATCAATAAAATGGCAACCTTCCCCCACAATGCGCCCACCCCCCATCACAGGATCGTGTACCCAATGCTCCTGCGGAATGTGACCGGCATTTATTGTAATCACAACCGAAATGGGATCGCTTCTTTCCTGTAACGCTTTTTGCAAAGCCTGGCTGGCAGGGGCAAACCGCCGATTAAATCCGACCATCAAATGTTTGTCTGGCTTTTGCTGGTAGACACGATACACCTCTTTTAATTGCTCAAAGGTCACGGCCAGGGGTTTTTCCACAAACACATGCTTATTGTTTTTCAAGGCCTCCGCTGCCAGTCGGGCATGTGAATCATGACGCGTCGAAATAAATACCGTGTTGATTTCATTGGAGTCCAAAATGAGTTGACGATTGGAGGTAGCCGCTGGAATGCCGAACTTTCGGGCGGCAATGCTGGCGCTCAGCCCGTCGGAAGAGGCGATCATTTGTATGGGAGCGCCCAATTTTTTAAGCTTTGGCAGAAGCATGGATTTGGCAAAATTCCCAACCCCAATAAAACCGATCTTTACAGAAGGGACTCGCTCCTTTTCCGCCTCTGAGGCTATTTTTAACACCGTGTGCCGGTCAGGTAGTTTTTTGTACTCAAGAATAATTCCAATAGGATTTTCTTTCTCAATCGTCTGATACGCCTGCACGGCCTGTTCAAAGGGAAAGCGATGGGTGATTAAAGGATCAACATTAATTTTTTGTTGTTCCAATAAAAAAAGAAAGGCATCCATGTTACGTTGAGCCGTCCAGCGCACATAAGCCAGTGGATAGTCGTAGCCGCTTTCATATTGAGGATCGTAACGACCGGGACCGTAAGCGCTACTCACTTGAAAGGAGAGTTCTTTTTCGTAGAACAAGTTCCGCGGAACCGAAATGGGGACAACGCCAATCAACACGATGCGACCTCTTTTGCGCGACATCAGGGCACATTGACTCAACAACGGTTCCGAAGAAGTGGAAGCGGTTATGATGACAGCATCGGCGCCAACACCATTGGTTGCGCCTAGAACAAATTCAATGTTCTCCTCAGCAGTTTTAGAGAGCGCAGCCTCAACGCCAAAAGTCCTGGCAAATTTTACTTTTTCTTCCACAACATCAAAAGCCAGCACACGACATCCATTGGCCTGCAATATCTGGGCCGTTAACTGTCCTAAAAGGCCCAGCCCCACAACGACCACTGTCTCACCGATGGTTGGGCCGGCCAACCGGATCCCTTCCAGACAAATCGAGCCCACCACGGCAAAAGCGGCCTGCTCATCACTAACCGTTTCTGGAATAGCTGCCGTTAAGGTCCAGGGCACGCGAACCATTTCAGCGTGCGGGCCATTGGAAACAACGCGTTGACCGATTTCAAAAGCAGTTACCCTGTTACCTTTTTCCACGACCACACCCACATTGGAGTAGCCTAAATGGGTCGGTTCATTCAATTTATTCCAAACTGCCTGCGCCGTGCTGATCAAGCCTTCTGTTTTTATTTTATCCAGAACCTGCTTAACACGCTCCGGTTGTTGTTTGGCCTTGGCCAGATAAGAAGCCTTGCCAAAATCGAGCATCATCTTTTCGGTGCCTACCGAAATTAAACTCTTTGTGCTCTGCACGATCAAACTCTGTGCGGTCGGTTTAGGAGCTGGCGCTTCAACGATCTCCAGCTCTCCTGTTCTGAAATATTGAATGAGTTGTTTCATTTAAGTCTTCTCCTCTTCCAGTCAGCTCAGTAAATCATTGTACAGTGTTTCATATTTTTTTACAATTTGAGGGAATGAAAAATATTTAGCAATTTTTTCCTGATTTAATCTTCCCATTTTTTTGCGTAATGGCTCATCCCGATACAGGTCAAATATCTTGCGCGCCAAAGCTTCCACATCGCCTATTTCAATTAAAAAGCCGTTCTCACCGTCAATAAGATACTCCGGAATTGCACCCTGCCTCGTAGAAATAACCGGCAATCCAGCAGCCATGGCCTCCAGATTGACAATGCCAAAACTATCGTGTCTGGAAGGCAAAATAAATACATCCGAGGATTTTAATATCTTTATCTTTTCTTCCCCCGTTTTAAGACCGTGAAAATGAATAAAAGGCTGCACTTTTAAATCCTGATAAAACGTTTGGACAGCTTCCAACTCCCCGGGGTCTTCTTCCCTACCGATGAGTTCAATTAAAATGTTTTTAAGGTTGTATTTATTGACTAATATGCGCACGGCCTGGCCAATTTCGTAACATCCTTTCCGGGCACCGATTAATCCGATGAAGGACACTCTGAATTTCCCATCATCAGGTTTGGTAACGCGGACGCTCTGGTAAAGCTGGTAATCAACCCCATGTGGAATGATCACATAGGCATAGCGCCCAATTTGTTGTAAAAGATGTTTCTTAAAATTTTCTGACAGAATAATAACCGCGTCACAGTGAATAAAAACAAAACGCATGACCATTCTGACAACGCTCTTCTCTTTAACATACGATTCCAGTTTTGAACCATGCAGATGAAGTATTGTTTTTTTGCGGAACAGGGCTTTGGCTATGAAAATCATTAAACTCTTTTCAAGGAAACTGGCCATATTCGAACAATGCGCATGCACGACCTGCGGACGTTCTTTAATCAAATAATAAAACAAAAGAAGCATAAACTTCATCGTTAATACAAAGCGAACGACACGGTACTCATGGAAAAAGAGGGGAATGTTGGTGTTTAAAATGACAAAATCATATTTCTGGCGTAGCGATGAATCGAGAATCATATTGGTCACATATTGAACCCCGCCAATTCTTTGCTGACCATAAGGGCCGATACTTAATATTTTATTTTTTTTCATATTCCAAATTTAGTTTATTAAACCCGCATTCCATTTCCATTAATGAGCACTCCGTTTTAAATCGGTTCTCTGAATATTCAAATTTAAAAAATTAATGCTGCGGAACAATAAAACAAATACAATAAAAATGACAATATTTTGATAAGTTGACAATAGTGTAAAATATTGCACAAAAAAGGACAACAAATTCATCGTCAAAAAGAGCAAATTCAGGAAAATTAATATCGGGTTGTAATGGCTCTGACTTTTAAAATAGAAGACATAAGAAATGATGGCAAATAGCGTTACAGCAAAAACCGTAAATGGAATACCACCTATTAAATAGTAAACGCCATAAGCGGTGCCCACATTGGAATACAGGCCCGGCGCAGTCTGCTGAAAGCCAAGATTCACGTAAGGCACTGCGCTATAACGAACGAAACTTCCAGTAACAAAGAACAGAAAATTGTAAAAGACAATCAGCATGGTCCAATCGGGTTTAACCGCAGGATGGTTTAACCATGTGTCCAGCACCATGGGGCCAGTAACCAGATAATTGAGCGTTTGTTTGAGAAAAAACTCCCAGATGTCCGTCCGAAACACGTCAAAGGTGCCCCAGGCCAGGGTGAGCGCAAACCAGAAAATATTCATCAACAAAAAAAGAGCCAGGGCCGCACCAGCCAGAACGCGAAATTGTTTTTTAACCGATTTTTCCAGATTGTAAAAAAGAAATGAAATAAAAATGACGAACATGATATGATATTTGACCTGCACGGAAGCAATAGCCAGTCCAAGCACAAATAAGGTTAACAAGGTCAGTTTTTTAAAGCGTACTTTGCGATACATAAAGACTAAAAAGACAAAAACCACTTTACCAACCTGAACCAGATGGGCCACAATACCCACAATCATCTCTTTTTCGTAATCTTCGTTTCCAAAAAAGGCAAAACCGCCATGCATGCTAAATAAGGAGAGCATCTTTTTAAACGTCACCAGAGCGATGATCCAGGCCAGCCCTATTAAAAGTAAATCGTATTTGTAAAACTCATCCGCAAACTTAAAATAAATGGGAGCTCTTCCCTGAGAAGGCAGAGGCATTAATCGTGAAACCAGCAGCCCTACCAACCAGACAATCACAAGACAAAAAGTGATGAAAAGTTGTACGCGCATGGTGATGGGAGGGAAATCGGTGTGTATGAGCAGAAAATTGCTTAAAAGAAAAATAAAGATGAAGGGCAAGGCAGCCAGATTAAAGGGCGTAATGATGTTTTGTACGCGCCTGGTTTCCAGCCAGACCAGCAGACTTAAAAACAGTGAATAACCAACCGTGGCCAGTTGAATGTAATTAAATTCAGTTCTCATTTAATATCTGTTCAATCTCTTGCTTATTTAATTGCTTTAATTTGCTGGAATAATGCCAAATCTTTGCTACAAATTTAAGGGAAACGTTTAGAGGAATGCGGTAGCGGTAAAGCATTAACAACCCAAAATAAACAACCGCGGGAATCCTCCAGAGCTCCCATTGCCATCGGGGCAAAAAGTCCTTCATATCAATTGTACGATTTAAAGCAAAAATTAAAATTTTATTTTTATTACGTTGCCACTGCTTTTCCGACGAAGCCGCAATTTTATGGTACACTATGGCATCGCCGACAGCAATCAGCTTTAAATTATTCTTTTTTGCCCTTAAACTCAATTCAAAATCTTCTTCTCCAAAAAAGAATTTTTCTGTTAGCTTGCCATACTGTTTGATTACCGGCAGGGGCAGGCACAATGCACAGCCATTGATAAATTCAATTTGCCGAATTTGACCCGGATTTATTGTTTTGTAGTATTTTGTCTGCCCCCAGGGGAGTATTCTCCCTCCGGCATTGGCAATCTGCTTTGGCCTGTCATAATAGTAAATGGTTGCCTGGGCCATCGCTGCCTGCTTCTCGGTTTGTAGCGCATGTATTAACTGCGAAATCGTCTGCCTTTCCAACACCGTATCATTATTCAACAGTAAAATGTAATCGCTTCGAAAAGATTTAACTACACAATCGATGCCTACATTCATGCCTCTGGCAAAGCCCAGGTTTTCTTTCAGGGGCAATAAAAATAATGTCCCTTCTTTCCTGATAGATTGGTGACATTCTGATAGCACAATCAAAGGCAGAGGCTTAGTGCTTAAGGGATACACCAGCTCAGGAAATTGCGTTTCAATCTGATCCAGATCGCCTTTAGCCCAGGAGATTATTTTATGAACCGAATCGTCGTCCGAGCCATTATCTACGATCAGGATACTTAGATTTTCATAGGTCTGTTTAAGCAAGGTTTCCAGACATTCAATGCTATCTTTCCAGCCGTTCCAGTTCAACAGAATAACCGTTACATGCGGAATAATTGCGCCACGCTCCATTCGCTATCCTTTTTTACAAACCAGCTTAACAAAATAAATAACCATAATTCCACCAGGGTCCAGGCGATGACCGTTCCGGTGGCCAGCCAGAATTTAGAAAAAATGGTGCAGATAATTACATTGGTCACACCGGCAATGATGACCGCTTTGGAAAATTGATTCTTTAATCCGAAATTAGTCATAAATATAATGCCCAGGATGTAATTCACCACGCCAAACACAATAACTAAACTTCCGATTTTTAACAAATTAGCGCCCAGCACATTTTCTTTTCCTGTAACTAAATAAACCACCCAGCGGGAGGTAAGCATCAATGTGATTGTAATCCCCAGACCAATGGAGGCCATGATTTTAATAATTTTGGAAATGGCCCTTAAAGCTCTGTCCTGTGATTCCGCAGTGATTCTTGAAATAAAAGGGAAGAGGGTCCTGGTTAACGGAGAAAACACCGTCTGCAGTACCTTTACCACTTTTTCTACAGCGGCAAAAATACCGACGACCTCTTTGGAGGCAAAAAACCCCAGAATGATGATATTGATATTTCGATAAAAATTGATCGCAAAATTGGAAATAAACAGCGGCCAGCCGTCTTTTAGATAATACATCATTCTTTTACGCGCCGGCTTTTGAAAACGAATGTTGAATTTCCGGTTGAGCAATAACAGGCTAAACACCCCGGCAATCATTAATGCGCTGCTATTAAACAAAGGCACCAGAATATAATCTGCCGGTTTCCGGATGAAAAGAAATATCAAGGCCAGGTACAACAGGCGACCTAAAAAATTGATGTAGTTGAGATATTTCATATCTTCAAAACCGATGTAGAACCAGAGCGCCATCAAAATGTTAGCTGGCACAATGCCATAAGCGAACAGATACACCAGCCTTTCGCGGGCTAAATCGGGAATGAATTGAAGGAGGGCCCACAAAGCAGCCAATCCGCCAAGCATCAATATAATTTGAATGATAAAAATATTGCTAAAGATCTCCGACATCTTCTGAGGATGATTCTGATTGCGGGCTATGTATTGCACGCCTGAAACAGGGAAGCCGTATTCCACCACAACTCTGAAATAGTAGGCAACAGCCTGCGCCAGACTGATTACGCCGAACTTTTCCACGCCAATAACCCGAATGATGTAAGGAATGGTAATGAGTGGCACTACATAATTGAAAAGCTGAAAAACGGTAAAGTTAAAAAAATTAGTTAACAGATGACGATATTCTTTTGAAGATAAAATTTTTTTTAAAATCGTCATTCGGATGTTAGCTGCCTAAGTTTTGTTTCAATGCACGGTATGCCAGAATCGAATAATTTACAGAAAATTGAACAACGAGTATCAAAAAGAAGAAACTGATTAGTAAGAGAGCGCGTCGAGGCCGGCTCTTTTTATAGGGGACAATGGCTTCATCCAGAACTTTAACCGGCGACAAATTGACCATATTCTGCAAAACAAACAACTCTTCTTGTTTACGCAACTCCGCTAATATGGCGGATTGCATGGTCAAAATGCGCCTTAAGCGCAGTTCTTTAATTACATTTTCCGGAGCATTCAGATCGCGGGTCGTCTTTAAAAATTCTTCCAGATTCTTCTCTGAAAGCACCAGGCTATCTTTCATTATCAAGATGCGTTGCTTTAAATAATCGTACTGTTCGGTGTATTCTTTTTTAATTTGTTTGCGCACAATGACATCCAAATATTCCACCAGCTTATTGGCCACCTGGGCAGCCAGAAAAGGATTTTTTAACGTTACTTTGACATAAAGGATGTTATTGTCGGGATTTATTTCGGTATAGATGACATCTTCATCCATTTTTTTAAAGGCTTTTTCCCACAACTGCCTCTGGTTCTCTGCTTCGATTTCTAAGAAATTCAATAAGGTCTCTTTGCGCGTGGCGTCGTCCTCTTTAAATTCAAATTCGCTTTGCAACAATTGTTTTTGCAGCTTGCGGCTGTGAATGATGCCTTCGTACATCTCCTGCGACTGCCCACCGGCTCCCATATTACCGATGCCCGCCAATCCGGCCAGGGCGCCCAATTTCCCGCTCAATTGCGACGAAAAACTGGCAGAGGATGGAACAATGGAAACCGTGGCCGTGTAGTATTTATCCAGAACAAAGAACAAAACAATGAGCACAAGAACCATACTTACAGAAAATACGATTACATTTATTTTGCGTTTTTCCCAGATAAAGGAGAGAATTGGATTCAATTTTGTCTTTGCCACGTTTACTCCTGTTAGGGCTATTTCGTACTGCGAATAATCACAAAAACCGTTCCTAATTGGACAATAACCGTCAGAGCTTCTTTAACAATGGGCCACAGCTCCCACTCGGTGCGCTGAGGGATGAATATCTGCTCCCCGGGCTGGGGGATGCTCTTTTCACCGGCATCGCGCCAGGCACCGGTTCTGACATCGATAATTTTAATCATCGATTTTTTAACGCGATCACCATAACCGCCCGCTAAATGCACATAGTCTTTTATCGAAAAATTTTCATGATAGGGATAAATGCCCGGTTTTTTCACCCCACCGGAAATCACAATCGAATTCAGCCTGGCTGGTACGACAATTCGGTCGCCATCTTTTAAAAGGAAATCGTTGGCCCGAGTTGAATCGCTCAACAGTGTTTCTATGTCGGTTTGCAGAACTCTAACATTCTGGCCAAAAAAGTTCTTAACATAACTCAGTTCCGATGTTGGCAGGGGGGTTTGCGGTTGATTTAAATTTAGCAAAATAAAAGGAAAACGATTTTTAAAATTTTCCGCTTTCTTTCTTTCAACAAAAGCCAGAGCAGGCTGAGCATCGTCGGTTACGCCCCCACACCATTTTAAAACATCGCTTAGTTTGGTCTGGCCTTCCAAAATAGGATAGGTACCAGGATACTTAACCTGGCCTTCAACAATCACAGCCTCTTGTCTGCCCAGGTTGATCTTTTTTCGCACAAAAATTTGATCTCCTGGTTGCAGAGGCAAACGGCCATCGTGCGGATAGGTAAGAATCTGGTGGAAATGTTGCACATCTATTGTTCGGTACAGCTCAATGCGATTGGAATCGGCCGAAACCTGCAGCCCACCCGCCAATTGAATCATGGTGTGTAGATCATCGCCAGGAAGATATTCATAATAGCCCGGATGGCCCACCTGCCCACCAATGTAAATATTCCCTTCCAGAGAATCTTTAAAATTCACAAAAATAATATCGTTGGATTTTAAAAGCGGATTCTGACTCTGATCTTTTAATCTCAAAAATTTCAGGAGGTCATAAGAGGTTTCCTGCTCTCCACGAATCAAATCGATTTTGCGCATCGAGATACGATCTAAATCGCGTATGCGTAAAGAATCGGTCCTATAAGCAATAAGTATTTTCTGAACGGCATCAAGCAGGCGATCGGCAGAGTTCATATCCAGATCAACAACCGGTTCCAGTGCGCCAATAATTGAAACCTTAACAGGATGGATGCGTACCAGGCTGATATCAATTTCTGATGTATTGTAAAATTTTTGCAGATGTTTAAAAATCTCTTTTTTTACCGTTTTTAACACCTTGCCTCGCACAAAAACAGCCGAAACCTCCGGAAAGGGCAAATACCCATCGGCAGAAACGGTTAAACGAAAGGTCTTTACATCGGGGCCTTCCACATCCACGCGGATGAAAAACTCATCCCCGGAATCGACTTCATAGATATTTTCATCGATCGAGGCAATTAGATTGCCCGCCGACAGAGGTTGTAGCGCTTTTTGTTGTTGGGTAACGGTTAAAAGAGAGCTTATTTTGGAATAATCGGTTGGAGTGGAAATATCCTGGGCAAACAAGGGCGCGAACCATAATGGCAGACCTATTAAAATCAGTAATAGATTCCATTTGCTCATCACGTTAAACTTTCATTCAAAATTTTAACAATCCTTTCGGCTGCATGGCCATCCCATAACTCTGGAATTTGACCATTTTTAGCTTTACCGTCAAGTACTTTTTCAGCCTCTTCGATTATGCGCCGGGTATCGGTGCCCACCAGTACATTGGTGCCCAGTTCAATGGTGATGGGGCGTTCGGTATTCTCGCGCATGGTAATGCAGGGAATTCCCAGAAAGGTTGTCTCTTCCTGAATGCCCCCAGAATCGGTCAGAACCAGTCGGGCATTGTGCAATAACTTCATAAAATCAAGGTAGCCCAAAGGTTCGAGCAATTTAAGATTTTGCATCTTTTCTACTTTAGGGCGAAGTCCAAACTGATCAATCATTTTTTGCGAGCGAGGATGGATGGGAAAGACCAGGGGCAATTTTTTTTCGATGTGTTCAAAGGCATTGAGCAATTTTTCAAAATTGTGTTTATTGTCAACATTGCTAGGTCGGTGCAGGGTAATAACGCCATACGTTTCAGGAACCAGGCCCAGGCGTTCCAGAATGTTGGATTTTTCGGCCAGAGACTTAAAGTTCACTAACGAATCGATCATCACATGGCCCACAAAATAGATTTTGGATTCATCAATGCCTTCGCGTTTTAAGTTTTCCAGGCCGCTCTTTTCCGTAACAAACAAAAAATCGGACAGCACATCCGTTACCAGGCGATTGATCTCCTCTGGCATGGTACGATCAAAAGAACGCAGGCCGGCCTCTACATGTGCAATTTTGGTGTTCATCTTGGCCGCTACCATGCTGCAGGCTGCTGTTGAATTCACATCCCCAACCACAATGACCAGATCCGGTTTTTGGTCGATCAATACCTTTTCAAACTGCATCATAATTTTTGCCGTCTGCTGGGCATGGCTGCCGGATCCCACTCCTAAATAGATATCGGGTTGAGGCAGCTGTAGGTCATTAAAAAAGAATTTAGACATTCGCTCATCGTAATGTTGCCCGGTGTGCACCAGAACTGGTTGCAACTCGGGATACTTTCTCATTTCTTTTTGAATAGGCGCAATTTTCATAAAATTCGGTCGTGCGCCAACCACATTTAGAATCTTTATCAAGGCGTTTCCTTTTGTTTTTGAGATTTATTTTTAGAACGGTTCGCAGTGACTGGTTTGTTCAGCTTTTGGAGCGCTTTTCGGGCTGCCAGTTGTTCTGCCTTTTTTTTGCTGGGGCCAATCCCTTTTGCAATCCAGCGGTTATTGACATTGACCCGAACGACAAATTGCTTATTGTGATCCGGTCCGCTTTCGTGAACAATCTGGTACACCGGATTTCCCCAACCCTTACTCTGAGCCTTTTCCAGAAGCTCTGATTTGTAATTGTGGTAGCGTTTAACGTTCAGTAAACGTTCACGATTTTGAACAATAAAGCGATCCACAAATTCCCGCGCCGCCGTAATTCCGCCGTCGAGATAGATAGCGCCCAAAACGGATTCAAATAGATTGGCCAGATTGTTCAATCGTTTTCGGCCGCCGGTTTTTTCTTCGCCTTTGTCCAGCAGCAAATACTCGCCCAGGCCCATTTCTTCGGTTATCTGGGCCAGCACCGGTCTGGATACAAGTACAGAACGCTTTTTAGATAGTTTGCCTTCGTCCTCAGCAGCAAAAAAATGATACAGATGATCGGCAACCAGCAGGTCGAGAACGGCGTCTCCTAAAAATTCCAGCCGTTCATTGGATTCGATATTGTTTTCATGCGTCACATTTAAGTAGGAACGGTGCTTAAAGGCTTTGAGCAATAATTTTTTGTTTTTAAAGCGATAGTTTATTTTTTGCTCAATCTCAGCAAAAGGGATGGGCTGCTCCCCCTGTTGAGTTTCAAATCCAATCCGCTCCAGAATCTTTTTTAACATTCTGCTTACTTACTCTCTATCGTTTCAAATGTCCGCAGGTTATTCCTGAAATTTTTTAACACAGAGGGTTACATTGTGCCCACCAAAACCGAATGAGTTGCTGATGGCAGCCTGCACCTCTTTGTCGATTGCTTTGTTGGGTACATAATTCAGATCGCAGCTTGGATCCGGATATTCGTAATTTACCGTAGGATGCACTTTACCATGATTTATGGTTAAGGTAGAAACAATCAACTCCAATGCGCCGGAAGCGCCCAACAAATGCCCGGTCATCGATTTGGTAGAACTGATTGCCAGTTCATAGGCGTAATCACCAAACACGGTTTTAATCGCTTCGGTTTCGTTTTTGTCATTGAAATAGGTGGACGTGCCATGGGCATTGACGTAGTGAATGTCGGTTGGTTGTAGTCCGGCGTCCTTCAGGGCGGCCTTCATGGCCCGAACGGCGCCTTCTCCGGCAGGGGCTGGCTGCGTAATATGAAAGGCGTCAGCTGTAAATCCCATGCCAGCCATTTCTGCGTAAATTCTGGCGCCCCGCGCTTTGGCGTGCTCCAACTCTTCTAAAACAAGAATCCCCCCGCCTTCGCCCATTACAAAACCATCCCGCTTAGCATCAAAGGGACGGCTGGCTTTTTCGGGTTCATCATTGCGCGTAGAAATGGCTTTCATGGCATTAAATCCGGCAATGCCACTGGGTACAATGGCAGCTTCGGCCCCGCCACAAATCATCACATCGGCGTCGCCATACTGGATGGTGCGCATGGCGGTGCCAATACTGTGCCCGGCCGTTGCACAGGCCGAAACCGTCGCAAAATTGGGCCCTTTTAAGTTGTGCTTAATAGAAATGTGCCCGGCCGCTATATCAATAATTAATAGGGGGATAAAAAACGGACTGACCCGTTTGGGCCCGCGGGTCACCAGTTTGGTGTGCTCATCTTCGAAAGAGAGCATGCCCCCAATACCGGAGCCGACAATGACCCCAATCCGATCACGGTCAGCTTTATCGAGGTCCAAACCGGAATCTTTTAGGGCTTCTTCGGCAGCCAGAATAGCGAATTGACTAAACCGATCTAAACGACGCAACTCTTTTCGGTCAAAATGATCCAATGGATTGTAATTTTTTACTTCACAAGCGAATTTGGTGTCGTATCCAGTGGTGTCAAAAAGCGTAATTGGGGCCGCGCCGTTTTTGCCGTTCAGCAAGGCTTCCCAGGTTTGCTGTACATTATTTCCCAGCGGAGACATCAGCCCCATGCCGGTAATCACAACCCGTCTTTTACCCATAAATGTAACCCTTTTGTCGATGTAACTTAGCTAAAAATGGAAGGAAGCAGTCGTGTACAAACCGTTCCTTCCATAAGCACTGCTCATTCTTTTTCAGCTAATTTTTGTTTCAGATGTTCAACAGCGTCACCTACGGTGCGCATTTTTTCGGCTTCCTCTTCCGGAATCGAAATCCCGAATTTATCTTCAAAAGCCATTACCAATTCTACAGTGTCTAAACTGTCCGCACCTAAATCATCAATAAATGATGCATCGGGCGTTACCTGCGATTCATCGACGCCCAATTGCTCAACGATGATTTCCTTAACGGTTGCTTCAATATCCATATCATCTCTCCTTGTTAGTTGTACGATACATGGTTTATGTTCAAAATATTCATTTACATGACCAGACCGCCGCTGACAATCAGCGTGGTTCCTGTAACATAGGCAGCTGCTTCACTGGCTAAAAAGGCCACCACATTGGCCACATCCTGAGGCGTTCCAGCTCGTTTCAGAGGAATCTGCTTCAGATATTCTTCTTTTACCTGCTCCGGCAATTTTTCGGTCATTTCCGTGGCAATGTAACCCGGCGCAACCGCATTTACCGTAATGTTCCTCGCGCCCAGCTCACGGGCAAAGGCCTTGGTTAAGGCAATCACGCCCGCCTTTGACGAAGCGTAATTGGCCTGCCCGGCCGTGCCTAAAATTCCGCTCACCGAAGCGATGTTAATGATACGCCCACTACGTTTCTTCATCATCACTTTGGCGGCAGCCTGTGAGCACAAGAAAGTTCCTTTTAAATTGATGTTCAGCACCGAATCCCACTCACCTTCGCTCATGCGGATGGCCAGATTGTCGCGCGTAATCCCGGCATTATTCACCAGCACATCCACCTGGCCAAAAGCCTTGACCGTTTCTTGAATCAGACGCTGTGCATCTTCGGCTTTGGAAACATCCGCCACAACCACCAGCGATTTAACTCCCTGAGCCTCAATCTCTTTGGCTGTCTCCTTAGCGGCATCTTCCAGAATATCTGAAATCACCACGTGATACCCATCTGAAGCCAGCTTTAAGGCAATGGCTTTACCAATTCCGCGTGCCGAACCGGTTACAATGGCTACTTTGTTTTCGCTCATTCTGCATCCCCCAATTTATTTACCGTTTCCACCGTGCCAACGGGCTGACATGGCACCTGTCTGTTTATTCTTTTCAATAAACCGCACAATACTCTGCCCGGGCCTATTTCATAAAAGGCATTAAACCCATCGGCTATCATATTTTCCATGCTTTTTTGCCATAATACCGGACTGGTTAACTGCTTAAAGAGCAAGGTGCGAATTTCATCTTTACGGCTGACCGCTCTGGCTGTCACATTAGAGTAAACCGGCACTTCGGCATCATTAAAAGCGGTCTTTTCCAGAGCCTCCTGTAAGCCAGCGCGGGCATCGTCCATCAACGGGCTGTGAAACGCGCCCGAAACCACCAGTTCAACCGCTTTTTTAGCGCCCATCTCTTTAGCCAGCTCAATCGCATCGTGGATGATCTCAACTTCGCCGGAAATGGCAATTTGCCCGGGCGAATTGAAATTAGCCGCTTGAATGATGCCACGGACCGAAAGCCGGTCGCACAAGGTCTGTATCTGCTCTTCGGAAAGGCCAATAATGGCCGCCATGGTACCCGGATGCTTGTTACCCGATTCATGCATCAGGCGCCCACGTTTCTGAACCAGACGCAAGCCATCTTCAAAGGACAGACTACCAGCCGCCACCAGGGCACTGTACTCGCCAAGACTATGCCCGGCCACGCCCTGAGGTAAAAATCCTTTTTCCTTTAACAAAGAAAACACGGCAATGCTGTGGACAAAGATAGCAGGTTGCGTAATAAAGGTCAATTTTAGTTCTTCTTCAGGGCCTTCAAAACAGACCTTTTTCAAACCGAAATCCAAAATTTCATCAGCCCGGTCGAATATTTTACGGACGGTAGCGAATTCTTCGTACAGGTCTTTGCCCATCCCCACAAATTGCGATGCCTGTCCCGGGAAGATAAATGCTCGTTTCATCACTCTATTTCCTGCCTCAACTACTCTGAGATGGTATTTTCTGGTTTGGGGATCCCCCAGCGTAACAGTGCCGAGGCCCAGGTAAAACCACCACCAAAAGTAGCAAACAGAACCAGGTCGCCCACATTGAGCTTGCCCTGCTGAAAAGCTTCGGACAAAGCAAGAGGGATGGTGGCAGCCGTTGTATTTCCATACTTATCGATGTTAATCATGACCTTGTCATAATCAATGCCCAATCGTTTAACGGCAGCGTCAATAATGCGCAGATTGGCCTGATGAGGAACAAAGAGGGTAAGGTCTTTACCGGAAAGGCCATTCTTTTCCAAAATATGGACTGAAACTTCGGCCATTTTTGTAACGGCAAACTTAAAAACCGTTTTGCCATCCTGGTAGATGTAATGCCAGTCATTCACCACGGTTTCCAATGAGGCCGGAAACAGACTGCCGCCGGCTTTCATTTTCAGATAATCGGCCCCACTGCCGTCAGAAAACAACATGAAGTCTATAATGCCAATATTTTCATCTTCCGTAGGCTCCAACAACACAGCGGCGGCCGCATCGCCAAACAAAACACAGGTATTGCGGTCCCGATAATTAGTTATGGCGCTCATCTTATCTCCGCCAACCACAACAATCTTTTTGTGCGTGCCAGCCATAATGAACTGAGCGCCCACAGAAAGCGCGTAAATAAAACCGGAACACGCGGCAGCCACGTCGAATGACCAGGCATTTTTAGCGCCTACTTTTTCCTGAACCAGATTACCCGTACTGGGGAAGAACATATCGGGCGTTACCGTGGCCACGATGATGCCTTCAATTTCTAAAGGATCAATACCGCGTTGCTCGCACAGCTTCTTTACAGCTTCGGAAGCCATGTCTGACGTAGCCTTTCCCGGTTCCAGAATATGTCGTTCTCTGATTCCAGTACGCGTTCTGATCCATTCATCGCTGGTATCGACCATCTTTTCCAGATCAAAATTGGTCAGTACCTTTTCTGGCACGTAGTGCGCCACCGCGCTAATGTAAGCCTTAGGCATTACTCAACTCCTTTTCCCTCAATTTTTCTGCAATTCTTTTATTCACTTGATGGCTGCTCATTTCGCGAGCTACCTTTAACGCGTTTTTAATGGCTCGATCGGTAGAGTTGCCGTGGCAGATTACGGAGATTCCATCTACGCCCAGCAAAGGGACGCCCCCATACTCCTGATAATCATAACTACGTTTTAATTCACTAAAAGCGGGCTTCACCAGCAGCGCCCCAAAATTGGTAAATAAATTGGCGCCAATATTCCGTTTGATCGCTTTCACAATCACACCCATTACACTTTCGGCCATTTTTAACAGGGCATTTCCCACAAAGCCATCACAAACAATAATATCGGTTTTCCCTTTTAAAATGTCCCGCCCTTCCACATTGCCGTAAAAGTTTGGCAGATTTTTTTTAAATAATTGATGGGCGGCCAGGGTCAAAGCATTGCCCTTTTTTTCCTCCTCACCAATGCTGAGCAGACCAATTTTTAGATCTTTTTGTTGAAACACCTCGCTGACAAAGATATCAGCCATCAGGGCAAATTGCAATAGATGAATCGGTTTTGAATCAACATTCGCGCCCACATCAATTAAAAAGACCATGCCTTTTTCACTGGGCAAAAACGAACCTATGGCAGGCCGCTTAACACCGGGAATTCGTTTTAGAGTCAATAATGAACCAGCCATTTGCGCCCCAGTGTGTCCGGCGCTTACAAAGGCATCGGCTTCGCCCCTGGCATGCAACTGCAAGCCCACAACCATGGAAGAGTTGGTTTTCTTTTTAAACGCTTCGGTGGGCGACTCATTCATGCCGATATTTTCCGGAGCATGAACGATGGTAAAACGACCATGATATTTTTCAGGAATATGTTTTAATCGCTCTTTGATTAAATCCTGATCCCCCACCAGAATAACCTGATCTTCTTTAGGGGCTTCCTTTAAATATAAATAAGCCCCAGTAACCGTAGCACGGGGCCCATGATCACCCCCCATAACATCCAGGGCGATGCGCATTAGGAATTCCTTCGCAAGAAACGATTAAACCGACTTGGGAATATACACGTTGCGTCCCCGATAATACCCGCAATTCGGGCAGGCACGGTGAGGCAGTTTCTTCTCGCCACAATGATCACAGATAACCAAAGAACCGGCACGTAAACTGGCCATCCATTGCGCTCTGCGTTTATCTCTTAAATTGCGTGATACTTTTCGTTTTGGATTTGCCATTTCCCTCTCCTATTTTAATAACTTTCTCAATTCTTCCCAGCGTGGATCGATCGGCTTTTCGCCGCAGCGACAGGCTTCATGATTCAGATGTGCGCCGCAATTCGGACAGATTCCTTTGCAATCTTCGCTACACAACATCTTCTGCGGATGATTCAGGAGCATCATCTCCGATATCACCGGATCAATGTCGATTTCGATGGCATCCGCCTCAATGCGAATGATATCCTCATCCAATAATTCACCGGCGCCCTGGTGATATTGCTGCTCGATATCTGCCGTGAAATGTACATCGAACTCATCCAGGCAGCGATCACAGGTGTAGTGCGCCTGCGTCAATAAATCAATGTGCACGCGAAAATCTCTTTTGATCTTCTCCACATGCACATGTACGCTCGCCCGATTGGGATAATAACTCCTGATCAGGGGCGATATAAAATCCAGTTTTATCTCTTCATCCACTTCCACAGGATGAAGATCGATATCCTGTATGTTGATTTTCATCAGAACTTTCGAATTTATCAAAACTTGTTGAGGAATTCAACCCTCAAAACTTTGCATTTATTTAAATGCCCGGTCTCTATTTTGTTTCATTTTTATACGAAATAGCCAAATGTACATTATTAAAAGTCTTAAGGCAAATTTTATTATATTCCAAATCAGGCTAGAGGCCATTCCATAACAATATGCAACGCATCGTCTTGCACCTGAGCCTTAATTGTACCGCCCAGCTTTTCCACCAATTCTTTGACAATAGCCAGCCCCAGGCCCGAGCCTTTTATCCTTTCAGCATGCTTTTGATGGCGGTAGAAAGGTTCGAATAATTGCTCCGGCGCTACTCCCAGAGGAAAAATCAGATTATTACTGATGATTAGAATGGTGGTATGCTTTTCTTTTTGTAATCGGGTGACAATTGGTTTCATCAAGTCTCCATATTTTAGCGCATTGCTCCAAACATTATCCAAAATTTGCGCCAGACGGGTGGGGTCGCCCATTATGTACACGGTTTTAGCACCTTCCATTATTAAAATGCTTTGCGCTTTAAAACGACGGGCCTTTGATTCAAAATACTGATGTTCTTCTTTTAACAGTTTTCTCAGGTTAATCCGTTCTTTTCGAATGCTGAAATCGGGGTCCTGGTAACGCGCCAGTTGAATTAAATCGTCTACCATTTTAACCAACCGTCGGATGTCTTTACGCACAACTGTTAACAATTGGTTACCCTGAGGATTATTCTCCAGAAGTTTTAAATAATCGATGATATCCACAAAACCTTTGATGGATGTAATAGGAGATTTCATTTCGTGAGTAACATGACCAATGAAGCGTTGTCGCGCCTGATTGCTCTCCTCTAACTGCTGAATTAAATCGCGAAGCTGCTGTGCCATTCGATTAAATCGTTTACCTAATAAAGCAATTTCATCATTACCTTTAATATTTAAGCGGATGTTTAAATTACCCCGTTCAATCTCTGCCACTCCACGCTGTAAAACTAACAACCTTCGATTCAGTGAAGAAGATAGAATCCAGCCCACGCCAAAAGCGACCAGAATGGTTACGCCCGCCGAAATCATTAACAGAAACAGTGCTTTTTTTAATATGTAAGGTTCTTCTGGCTTCCAGGTAACCAGGATGTGCGAGAAACGACTATGGGCAAAAGGGCTTACAAAATGCATAGCGTAGCCACCAAGCTGTCCATGTACGCGTTTAATTGCTTCCAAAAGCCTTAATTCCGGTTCAATGAACATATGATTCCCGGCAACCCAATGCCCACTACTATCGTAGAGATCGAATTGACTTTCCAGAAAAAGCGTTTTTACAAATTGCTGGACTTTCTCTTCCGGATTATCTTCATGCTGGATTTGGTAAAGACGTTTGAATATGGCATTAAAGCGCGGTTGCTGAGCCATAATTAGTGTTTCTTTAAAACTCTTTTTTATAATATAGCCGCCAATAACGCCCAGTAATATAAATAGTGTCAGAAATACAATAATCAAAATAAAAATCACTTTTGTGTAATACGAATGTAACTTCATGCTCCCTTTCCCAACCTGTAACCAAGGCCAAACACCGTAATAATATATTGCGGATGCCTGGGGTCATCTTCAATTTTTGCCCGCAATCGGGCGATGTGTGAATCCAATGTACGGCCATAGCCTTCATATTCATATCCCTGCACCTCCTTGATCAATTCTTCTCGGGTGAACAGCTTTCCTGGATGCTGAATTAATATCTCAAGCAGGCGCAATTCAGTGGGGGTTAGACGTATGAGCTGGCCATGTACTTTTACCTGCCTGGTGGTCCGATTAAAGGTAATTGCGCCGTAGATCAGTAACTGATGGTTTTCCTCTGCTTTCTTTCTGTCCATTTGCCTCCGACGGATCAGAGCTTTAATACGGGCAATCAATTCCATCATATCAAATGGTTTGGTCAAATAGTCATCGGCCCCTGCATCCAGCCCCACCAGCTTGTCCACTAATTCCGATTTTGCCGTTAACATGAGCAAAGGGGCCAGGGTACGTTGACGTAATTTTGGAATTAAATCCGGGCCCTGAATATCGGGCAACATCCAATCCAGAACGATGGCATCGCAATGCTCCAGATGCTCCGAATTTAATGTTTGTTCGGCATTAAGAGCATGATATACCGTAAAACCAACTAATTGCAATTGAACCGTAATGGTTTGAGCAATACCTGTTTCGTCTTCGATTAAAAAAACAGAATATTTTTGCTGAGGCTGCAAGCCGTTTTCGGTCATTAAAAACGCCTCTCCGCTTTTTATCAACTGTTTACAATTTAAGAAAATAATCCATTAAAAGTACAGTCCATATTGCAAAACAAGATTTTTGCAACACTTTTGCTACATTTTTGCAACAATAGTCAGATTTTTACTTTCTAAATTTGTTTTAACGCATAGCGCAAAGGGATACTAATCATATTAAAATTTAAACCACAGGAGGAAAAAATGAAACCGTTTGCCATTTTTAAACCGTTTATCGTTGTACTGATGTCTGCCACAGTACTAATTACTGGTTGTAATAAAAAGAGCGCAGATTCAGAAGAAGACCCCGTAACGGCTATTACAGAAGATGAAAACGTTCAGGCCAGCGCCGAAGCTGCCGCTAGCGCGATTGTTTTTGCAGAATCGATGACCATGCCCGCCTCGGCCATTGTAGCTTCTAATTCTGGCAATACCGCCAGTTCTTTTGAGAAAACTTCAGGTGTTCTTGATACGCTATTTTCCGACTGCCCGCTGGTTACCGTTAAACGTACAGAACGCGAAATCTTTATCGACTATGGAACCGGATGTACTGGAGCTGCCGGAATAACGCATAGTGGTTCTATTTTTCTCAAAGGAAAATTAGAAAACGGAAAACTGGTCTTTTTAGCTTCTTTCAATGATTTTACTGCCAATGATTACCTTTTAACTGGTACTGTTAAGTTCCAGGTTGGTATTGACTCCATTTTTATTGATATTCAGGATGGAAACTTGCAAGAAGGTAATATCTCATGGACTTGTAATGGGCAAATTGCCATGTTACCTGATTTAAACGCAACTTTACAAAATCCATTTGACGATATCTATTATTGTCATGTGGATTTGAATAGCGCTAAATTGGTTGGTGAATCAAAAAACGCACAATATGCCTATTATATTTATACCCCGCTCCGGAAGTTATTGGAGTTTAAATTGCTCTGCGAATATCCTTATCGTGGTCGACTAAATGTTATGTTGAACGAGGGAAATGACAAAACTTATTTTGGTTTTGATTTTGAACCGTATGAAGCCAGTTGCGATGACGTTGTTCAAGTTTTTACCAATAAATGGCCGGATGGAGTGATTATCTCATTAAGCGATCTTCTGTAATGGTAGTATACCATAATACTCATCTAATGGCACCGGTTCGCTCAGAAAAAGCGAACCGGTCTTTCTCAATTTTCATAAATTTAAGGCAACACAGCTGCAACCATAAATCCGCCATTGCGCACCAAAAGCCACAAAGGCCGGCTCGAGCATTTAAGGCACAACGCTCCAGAAAGACAAGATGCAGCGGAAGATATCACGGTAGAGTAGAAAAGGGAATGAAAAGAACAAGAGTCTTTACATCCGCCTTAACCCTCCTCAAACCGGACGTGCGGATTTCCCGCATCCGGCTTTCCCGTAGAATTTCATCACAAGCATTCACAAGT
>NZ_JBSMDE010000134.1:0-4544 GCF_056497305.1 Caldithrix sp.
TGGGGCTCGCGGAAATATCTGGTGGCCAGTCTGGACCAGAGTTTGAAAAGAATGGGCCTGGATTATGTTGATATTTTTTATCATCATCGGCCGGATCCAGAAACTCCGCTGGAAGAGACCATGGGGGCGCTGGACTATATTGTTCGAAGCGGCCGTGCGCTGTATGTGGGCATTTCGTCTTACAACCATGAACAAACACGGGAAGCGTCGAAAATATTAAGAGAACTGGGCACGCCCTGCCTGATCCATCAACCGAAATATAATATGTTCGATCGCTGGATTGAAGATGGCTTGTTAAAGGTGTTGAATAAAGAAGGGATTGGATGTATTGTTTTTTCACCATTAGCGCAGGGTTTGTTGACTCAAAAGTACTTGGAGGGGATTCCGGAGGACTCGCGGGCGGCCAAGGCGCATGGATTTTTAAGTCGTAACGATATTACAGAGAAAAGGCTGGAGAAGATCAGGAAGCTCAATGCCCTGGCCAAAGAACGGGGACAATCCCTGGCCCAGATGGCTATTGCCTGGGTGCTGCGTCATCAGACCGTAACCTCAGCGCTGATTGGAGCGAGTAAAGTGGAGCAGATAGACGATTGCCTGGGGGCTTTGCAACATCTTGATTTCGGGGAGAGAGAATTGAATGAGATTGAGAAGATTTTGGAGGGGTGAGCGGTTAGTGATGAGGGAGAGAGCCCGAAACCGTTTAAACGGTTTGGCTAAAAGTTTTACCACTTTATCTTTAAAGAAAGGAGAAAATCCATGGCTTCAAACTCATATGTTCGATGCGGGCTACATCTTATTTGGCCCACCTTTCAGCAAGAAAAGTGCCTTACAGAACCGGCAAGAATCAAAGTTTCCAAATATCTCTACAAATATGCCGAAGAAAAAGGCATTTATATGAGAAAAAATTATGTGAATCCAGACCATGTTCATGCACTGGTAAGTTTGCCATCCAATTTATCAATACAGGAACTGTTACAACTGTTAAAAGGAAGCTCGTCTCATTGGATTAATCAATAAAATTTGCCTGGGATAACGAGTATGCCGCCTTTTCGGTGTTGCATTCAAAAGTAAAAAGCGTTGAAACATTTATTCAAGAGCAGGAACGCGGGCACTGGAAAATGTCATTTCAACAGGAATATGAACTACTTCTGAAAAAACATGAATTCTACCCGAGTACAAAATAAACTGTTAAAACAGTTCTCCCTACTTCTGCATCGTCTGTTCTGTTAAATCCTCTTCCTCTGTAAAACTCATCCTTTGAATAATACGTTTATTCCATTCATTGCAAACATCTTTGCCTTCTGCGCTATACAAATAGTCAATTCTATTCTTGTAATATTCTACTATTCTCGGACGAACCATCTTCAATGTCGAATTCAACAAACGATTTTGTTCTGTGAATCCTTCTCCTAAAATGGCAAAAGTGGCCGGGAGCCAGCGTGAAGGGAAAAGGCCTGCAAACTTTCCACCCGGTTTAAATTGATTGATCTCATTTTCAAGCAATCGAATCGCAGCACATTGCCCCTCCTCCGATTGAAAAGAGTGCCCATGTTTAACCATCCATTCCTTCAGCATCCCTTTGTTAGGCACGACAAGCGCAACCGTGTAAGCCGATTGATTATTGTACAACATAATTTGATCGATGTAAGGAGAGTGATCCACAATGGCCTCTTCAATGCCTTCGGGACTGTATTTCTCTCCATCGTTACCAATGAGCAAGCTCTTTTTTCTTCCCAAAACATACAGGTACCCATCTTCATCGAAATAGCCCAAATCCCCGGTGTGTAGCCACCCATCGCGCAAAGTTTCGGCGGTCGCTTTGGGATTTTTCCAGTAACCGACCATTACATTTTGCCCTTTCACACAAATTTCACCTTGCTGACCGGTAGGTAATTCCTGACCATCGTCATCAACGATTTTAACCTTCATGCCTTTTAAAACTTTGCCCGATGTGCCCAATTTGTGTTCATGGGGCTTATTCGAAGAAATCACCGGCGCAGCTTCCGTTAAACCATAGCCCTGATACATAGGGATACCAATCGCATAAAAAAAACGCTGCATTTCAATATCCAGGTAGGCGCCCCCACCGATAAAAAATTGCAAACGTCCTCCAAAGCTTTCCCTGATTTTACTGAACAAAATCCGATTATAGATGGCATAAAGCGGCTTGTAAATTTTGCGCATTCCCTTGCCTCTGTTCCAGCCCTCCCCATTGTAAAGATAGGCAATCTTCAACCCTTGTTGGAAAAAAGTTTCCGTTGCCTTTCCCTGATTTTTAATCGCTTTTTCAATGTTTTTACGAAAATTTTTGGCCAGAGCAGGAACGCTCAACAAAAAGTGCGGCTTGATTTCAAGCAAATTCTTTGGAATATTTTTTAAAGTTTCCAGTTGCGTGCGGCCGCTTTGCACCGCCGCCATGCTGGCCCCATTCTTGATCAGAGTGTAAAGACCAACAGTATGGGCAAAGGCATGATCCCAGGGTAAAATGAGCAACGTAGTAAAATATGGAGGAACATCCATGACAGTTAATGACTGCTCCGTGTTAACCACATAATTTTTATGTGAAAGGATTACACCTTTAGGATCAGCCGTGGTTCCAGAAGAGTACATGATGGTAGCGTAATCTTCTTCCTGAATCGATTGCCAGGTCTGATTCAGATTATCCTGCCCCTCCTGGGAAGCCAGATATTCTTTCCCTTGCGCTAAAATCTCATCGACTAAAATTTCATCACGACCATAGCTTTCCTTGCCATCGAGCAGGATAACCATTTCCAGTTCTGGTAAGTCCTGCTTAATTTTATCAATTTTGTGTACATGTTGTCCAGAGACAATAACCATTCGGCATCCCGAATGTGCAAGACGAAATTTGAGATCAGAAAATTCATTAATTTTAATCGAAATAGGAACACTGATTGCCCCGCTGTACAAAACGCCAAGTTCACTCATCAACCAGTAATTTCTGCCTTCTGAAATGAGTGCGATGCGCTCACCACGTTTGACACCTAACTTAAGTAATCCGGCCGCAAATTGATGAACTAATTGCTGCATCTGGCGGTAAGTGAGATAGCTGTAAGTATCAGTCCCTTTTTCCCAGATCAAGGGATTCTGCGAAAATTTACGCGCACTGCTTTCGAATAACCAGGGAATGGTTCGTTTTTGCATGTTTGTTTTCCCCATCTGTTGTTTAATAAGACCATTCTAATTTAAAAAAATAAGTTGTAATAAAAAATAGCAGATCTGAAGAAACATGGCCACAAATGAATGGATATCCTATGCCTTTAACACCTCGCCTGCTGTGCAGGAAATATTTCCTGATGGAGTAAACAGGCCGCGCATCATTTCCTTCCAACTTTAGCTGGGAAAGAATCCCTTACGGTTTCTTTTTGGATCGCTTTGCAGAAATGAAGATCAAGAGAGGAAGGTTTGTGCCAGATCTGCTTTCCTAACCAGGCAGTTCCCTATTCCTATCAAATAAACAAACCAGAAAAACCCTTCAACCATAAAACAAATTTTTGCACGCTAAAGCCTTTAAAGGGAAGTGATTTAAAAATCATGACAATCCAGGTAATAAAGGAAAACCAAGGTTCAGAATCATAAATATCGTGTAAAAAAGGACTGAAATCAAAGAAAACCTTAGAATACTTCCTTCAAAACTTCAATCCCGCTTAGCGGGATGCGAAAATTTTTGTGTTGAAGATCCTAAGGCAGCATAGCCGCAACCAAAAACGTTTTTGCAGGGATTTAAGCAACCACAGAGGGCACAGAGAAGTAACAAATAGCGCAGCGTTTTTTAAATTATTTTCCCTCACCCTCTCTATCCCCTTCTCCCAGAATAAAAATCTGGGAGAAGGGGAAGGATTGTGGGGGAAATTTTTTCACCGGTGTTGGAAATTTCTAATATTAGAACCATACACGATCATTAGGAATTCGAAATGTCAACTCGACGTTCGTTCAATCAGTCAACAAATCAACAATTCAATCGTTTTGTTTTCTCACACAGCACAAAAATTTTCTCACGCTAATGTATTACATCTTGTAAGGGAAGTATTCTAACTTCCAGATTTGTGTTTAAGCAATCCGTTCTTTAGTAAAATGTTATGTTTAATCCCCATGGAAGGCCAGGCCAAAAGGGACTTTTAGAATGTTAAAGAAAGGCCATGTTATGGGGAGCGACCGTATTATTAAGGTCAGTTATTTAAGATTTTGTCCATTATTATTACGCTTTACTCAAATATATTTGTTTAAAATAATAACTGGTGTACAGGCGTACCCCCCCCGCATTACGCATGGAAAAATTCCCACCATCGCCTGTACACACAAAATTCAACTATTCAACTTATATCATCTTAACGTTTCCCTTGTCCACCGCCGTTCCCCGGCGTAAATTAGCAATGCCTGCGACCGTACAAACAACAGGAGTAAACCCATGCAACGCAAAAACAAAAGAATTTTTTCCTTTTTCCTTTTTCTTTTTTCCTTTTTCCTTCTTTCATCTTTAATCTTTAATCTTTCTTCTTGCAAACGAAGCACCGAACCCGTTTACA